>JACQPJ010000003.1 GCA_016207605.1 Elusimicrobiota bacterium | reverse complement strand
GGGCATGCTCGCTCCTCGCTCCTTGGCTCGCTCCAAAATCGCCTCTGCCAAATCGTCCATATTATTGTGTCACGGGTCCTTACGCGGGAAATTGCCCTTGAGCGCCTCGCGGCAAATGGCGGCGACGTCGGGCCGGAAGCTCCCTTTCTCCGCCATCCACGTCAGATAGCCCGGGTCGGCGCGCGCCACCTCGCGCAGGGTCTTGCCCTTGTGCTTGTTGCCGAAGGCGAAGACGGCCTCGCCGTGGCGCCAGGCGAACTTTCCCTCCTCGTCGACGCGCGAGTCGTTGGGCTTGCGCTGGGCGCACCAGGCCTGCAGGCCGGGCACGTCCCGGGGCAGGTCGGGATAGCGATCGAGCTGGGCCCAGAGCACCTCGGCGGCCGCGCGGGTGTCGGCCTCGGCGCGGTGCGCGCCCGCGAGGCTCTTGCCGCAGTAGAACGCGTAGGCGGCGCCGAGGTCGCGGGGCTGCTTGCGGGAGAACAGGACGAAGGAGTCCACCACGCGGACGTCGGCCGCAGGCCAGTCGACGCCGACGCGCTTGAACTCGGCGGCCAGGAGGGGCACGTCGTACTTGACGGCGTTGAAGCCGGAAAGGTCCGCTCCGGCGAGGGCCGCCAGGAGCCGGGGCGCCAGGTCCTTGAACGAGGGCCTGCCCGCGACCATGGCGTCCGTGATCCCGTGCACGGACGCGGCCTCCGGCGGGATGGGGACGCCGGGGTCCACCAGCTCGGAGAAGACGGTCTCCTGCCCGTCCGGCTCGCGGCGCAGGACGCAGACGTCCACGATCCGGTCGTTGAGCGGGTCGACTCCCGTCGCTTCGAGGTCGAAGACGCACAAGGCTCGGTCAAGCTTGATCATTTGAGCGGTTTGAGCTCCTCGGCGCCGGGGACCGGCTCGGGCCGCGGGACGGCGCGGCCGGCCAGGCGCTCGGCGCAGCGCTTGCCGTCGAGGATGCTCTCCTCCATGAACGAGTATTTCCAGGCGCCGTAGCGGCCGATCGACTCGACGCCGAGCTTGGCGAGGTGGCGGAAGATCGCCGTCACGGCCTGAGTGCGAGCGAAGTCGTAAACGACATAGCCAAACTCGATCGGCATCCATATCTTAGCCGAAAGCTGATCGCCGCGCTTGAGGATCCCGGCCTCGCGCAGGCCCCGGAGGATGGCCGCCTCCAGGCGGGGACGGTCCACGGCAACCCCGCCGGGACGGGCGGCCTCGACGTAGAGCGCCGAATGCCCGGCCGGCGCGAGGCGGGGCGAGAAATGGCTGGAGACGCCGACGCGGTAAAATGGGAAGCGCCTCTCCGGGAAGTAGATCCAATGGGCGTCCGAAACGTCGGGCCTGGCCACGCCCAGGTTGAGGTTCCAGACCGTGTTCCAACGCAGGCGCCCGCGCGCCTCGCGCACGGCGAGCGGCAAAGGCCGGGCCAAATCAAGAAAGCGCGCCAGAGGGAGAGTATTGACCAGCCGCTCGTAGCGCACCTCGCCCAGGTCGCGCGCGAGAACCGCCTTCTCGCGCAGGTCCACCGCCTCGACGGCGGCGCCCAGCCGCAGGACGCCGGGCTCCAGGCGCGCGGCGAGAGCGTCCGGGAGGGCCTGGATGCCGCCCCGCACGGGATAGCGGAAGGAGGCGTTGTAGCCGAAGTGGGCGTCGCCGCCTCCCAGGGCGCCGAGCAGGACCTCGGCGGGCGAGGGCTTGGGGACGAAGCGGCCCTGCCACTCCGTCGTCAGGCGCGAGAGGCTCGCGCGCCAAAGCTTCTCGTTGTAGGGCCTCATGAAATGCCGCGTGATCCCCTCGCCGAAGGTCGCGCGGGACCAGGACAAGAAGTCGGGCCGGCGCGGCAGGCGGCGCGGACGGTGAACGGTCTCCAGGAAGCCGGCGACGCAGTCCAGGACGACGGCGGGGGGCAGTCCCCGGGTGTTGGCCTGGAAGGGGTAGGGGGTCAAGACGCCGCGGGAGAAGACCCGCGCCCGCCGCTCATGGAGGGCGACGTTGCCGTCCAGCAGGTCCAGGATCAGGCGCTTGCCGCAGGGATCGTGGAGATGGAGGAGGTGGCCGGTGTAGTCGAAGGTGAAGCCGCCCCGCCGCACAGAGCCGGCGGTGCCGCCCGGGGTCTGACGCGCCTCCAAGACCAGGCGCGAGGAGACGCCCAGGCCGCCCAGGTGATGCGCCGCGGAGAGCCCCGCCAGCCCGCCGCCCAGGATCAGGACGTCCGTCTTCATCCCATCGAGACGAGCGCCAGGCGCCGCCCCGCCCAAAGCATCACCGCGACGACCAGGGCGTAGAGCGCCAGCGCGCCCCTCAGGTCGAACTGCGTGGCGAGGAAGGCGCAGAAGCTCAGGAAGGCGGCCGCAGCCGCGGCCAGGACCACCGCCTGGGCCCGCGTCACGCCCAGGCGCTCCAGACGCAGGGCGAAGTGGTCCTTGGAGCCGAGAAAGGGCGAGAGGCCGCGGTTGAGCCGCAGGATGCTGACGAAGAGGGTGTCGAAGACGGGCACGAACAGGATCAGCAGCGGCGCGAAGACCCCGGCGTTGTTAACGTCCGAATAGCGCGCGCCCAGCGAGATTCCCGCCAGAAGGAAACCCAGCGTCAGGCTCCCGCAGTCGCCCATGAACACCTTCCAGCGCCGGGACAGGTTCCAGGGCAGGAAGCCGAGGGCCGCCCCGGCCACGGCCGCGGAGGCGAAGTTGACGTAGTGCTCCTCGGACGGCAGGGACACGAGCAGGAAGCCCAGGGCGGCGACGGCCGCCTGGCTGGCGGCCAGGCCGTCCATGATGTCGACGATGTTGAAGGCGTTGGTGACGCCGACGGCCCAGATCACGGTCACCGCCGCCGCGACCCAGCCGGGATGGATGAAGCGCACGCGCAGGCCGTAGAGGACGAGCAGAGCCGTGGCCAGGAATTGGACCAGGAACTTGGGCTTGTAGTCGAGGCCTTGCGGCCGGCGCATGTCGTCGGCCAGGCCGAGCCCGAAGACGAGCGTGCCGCCCAGCACCAGCGCGCGCAGGTTGTAGAGCGTGCCGGAGGGGAAGCTCGTCAGCAGGCGCAGGAGCAGGACCGCGCCCATGAAGCCCGCCCAGATGGCGATGCCGCCGAAGACCGGCGTGGGCCGGACGTGGGTCTTGACGGCCGAGTCGGGCGCGTCCAGGACGCCGAAGCGCAACGAGAGGCCGCGCACGAGCGGCGTCAGCGCGAAGGAGATCGCCGCGGCCGCGGCGAAGCTGACGGCGCAGAGCCCCGGCTCACTCATTCGGGGCCCCGAGCGCGGCCAGGAGGCAGGCCGGGCCGGCGAAGACGGTCTTGAGCCGCGGCTCGAGGCCCTGCCAGTTGGCCGATCCTCTCGCGCTGAACGCCCCCAGGCCCGCCCCCAGGCGCCGCATCTCGCGGGGAACGAACAAAAGATGCGTGAACCCCTCCCCGCGCAGGGCGCGGGCCAAGTCGTCCGGCGAGGCCGCCTCGCCGGCGAGGCGGACGTGGAGATTGGGGGCGTGCACGGTGCTGGGCCGGTGGGAGCGCGGCACGTAGTAGCCGCGCTGCTCTCCCACGACGAGGATTTTAGCATTTCCCTCCAGACCTCCCCGGGCGAAGGCCGCGCAGGGGTAGTAGTCCAGGCGCCGGGACAGGAACTCCTCCCGGCTCTCCAGCGCGAGGAGGGCCCGTTCCGAGCCGAACACGCCGTGCGCGTAGAGCGCCAGGAGCAGGTGCGCGGCGAGCAGGACCGCGGCGGCCGCGGCCGCGAGAATCCGGGCCGGCCGCGAGGCGCGGTCCCGCCAGTCGGCGGCTCCCGCCGCGCCCGTCAGCGCCAGCAGCGGCGCGGCCGCCGTGAGGAAGCGCAGGACGACGCCGGTCGCAAACCACCCGGCGGCGTAAAGCCCCGTGAACAGGGCAAGGCCGCGAGGGCCGCGCCGCCGCCGAGCCGCCCATAGGCCCATAGGCCACAGCCACAGCGTCAGGTCCCAGCCCAGGTCGCCCAGCACGTCCATGCCGCCGCCGAAGCGCAGGGGGTTGCGCAGCAGCAGGACCGGCAGGGAGACGAGGCCCCGCCAGAAGCCCCGGCCGTGACCGTACTCGGTGAGGACCTGGAAATAGCCGGAGGCCAGGTCCGCGGTCCAGCCGACCGACGTGGCTGGAAAGAACTTGTACAGGAACGGGAACACCGGATTGCCCGCGAGAATCCAATTTTTAACCAGCCAGGGCGAAAAGACCGCGGTGACGACCGCCGTGAACAGGATCCCCGCCCGAACCCGGCCGCGCGCCAGCAGGCGCAAGGCGAGGATCGCGGCGGCCAGGCCGGCATAGTACTTGGTTCCGAGCGCCAGGCCCATGAAAACCGCGGATAAAACCAACGGCCCGCGCTCCTTGCCCTCGCCCGAGGCCTCGAAGGTCAGGACCGCGGCCGTGATCCAGAGCATGACGAACGGCTCGACGTAGGCCGTGGAGGAAAGGAGCAGGACGGCCGTGTGCGTCGCGATCAGAACGGCGGCCCACGGCGCCGCGAACGTCAGCCGACGGCCGAAGGTCAGAATCCAAGCGATGGAAAGCGCCGCGGCCAGCCAGGTGAACATCTGCGCGAGCAGGTCGGAGCCCAACAGCAGGGCCAGCGCGTAGAGCATCTCTCCGTTCTGCGGGAAGTGCGCGTACACCAAGCCGGGCGGCGCGAACAGCCGGCCCTCGCGCAGGTAGGCCTGGGGCAAGGCGAGATGGTAGACCAAGGCGTCATACTGGTGCGGCGGCACGAGGCAGGCCCACAGCGCCGCGAGCAGGGGCAGGCCGACGAGGGCGCAAAGCCAGGGCCTGCGGCCGGCGCGGACCAGGGCCGACCGGAGCGCGCCCAACGCCGGCCTCGCCTGCGGCCAAGCGGCGAGCCACAGGCCGCCGAGCAGGGCCGAGCCGGCCCAGGGTCGGAGCAGGCCCAAGGCCGCGAGCGCGAAGGTCCCCAGGGCCAGCAGGCCAAGGCCGAGCGCGGCTCCCGCGACCGTGCGCTCCTCCTCGTTCCAATCACCCGCGCCCAGGGCCGCGACCAGCCGGCGCCCCGCTCCCGCGGCCGCCAGCGCCGAGAGCGCAAGCAGGAGCAGCGGGAGCAGGCCGGACCCCAGGGTGGGCAGGAGGGAGTCCGACGCCGCGGCCAGGGCCAGGACGGCGGTCAGGCCCGCGCCCAGGAGCCCGCTCATCGCGCCCGCTTGGGCGTAAAGAGGTCGAAACGCGCCAGACCCAGGCGCTGGAGCCAGAAGCGGCCCAGGCAGGCGAGGGCGGACAGGCCGTAGACGCAGGAGCGCCGGAAGTTGATCGAGGAGGCCTCCGGGAAGTAGCGCGCGGCCACCGGCACGTCGCCCAGCCGCAGCCCGAAATGGGCGGCCTGGATCAGGAACTGCTGGTCGAAGACGAAGTCATCCGAGTTGCGTTCCCACGGCACCGTTTCCAGGCATTCCCGCGAGTACGCTCTCAGCCCCGAGTGCCAGTCGCCCAGGTTCTGGCCCGTGACGAGGTTCTCGAAGACGGTCAGGAGCCGGTTGAAGACGTACTTGTAGGCGGGCATGCCCCCCTCCAGCGCTTCCCGGCGCGTGCGGATGCGGTTGCCGCAGACCATATCGCAGATGTCGTGGGAGATCAGGTCCGCCATGATCGGCACCAGGCGCGCGTCGTATTGGTAATCGGGATGGACCATGACCACGACGTCCGCCCCGCGCTTGAGAGCCTCGGCGTAGCAGCTCTTCTGGTTGCCGCCGTAGCCCTTGTTGCGCTCATGCTGGATGACGGCCAGCCCGAGCTTGCGCGCCAGCGCCGCGGTCCCGTCCTTGGAGCAGTCGTCGACCAGGATCACCTCGTCCACGGCCCCGGGCGGGATGTCGCCGACGGTACGCTCCAGGGTCTTCTCGGCGTTGTAGGCCGGCATGACCACGATCACCTTGGGCCGCTGCATCCGGTCGGATTATAGGATCAATTATGGCGCAGGCGGTAGACGCGCAGCCAAGGCCCGGCCGCGGCGCCGGGGCCGGAGGGGAACTCCCGCTCCAGCTTGGCCTGGCGGGACAGCTCCTCGAAGAAGGCCGCCAGCTCGGGCGAGCGCCGCGGGTCGGCGCCGTAGCTGGAGGCCACGATCCAGTCCACGCGCGCGGCGCGCGCGGAGTCCAATCCCGGGCGCACGTCCAGGAAGTCGCCGTCGGCCTGGGAATCGGCCGCGTGGCGCGGCGCCGACCACAGGTCGGCCGCCGAGCGCCGGATGCGGTAGATCCTCCAGCCGCCGCCCGGATGGCGCGCCGCCATAGCGCGGTAGAGCGCCGCGCGCGGCGAGCCGCGGCGGGCCGCGCGGGCGGCCAAGTCCGCGCACTGATCGCGCTCCATGAGGGCCGCGGGGGAGGCGTGGGGCTGGTCCAGGAGGAGGACCGCGCCCGGAGGCGCGCGGCGCGCCAGCCACTCCGCGGCCTGCGCGCGGGTGTCCGGGCGCAGGAGCTCCGCGTCGAACCGCGCCGAAAGCCAGAAGCCGGGAGCCAGCGCCAAAGCCGCGGCCAGGGCCCGCCGGACCCGGCTCTCCCCGCCAAGAAGAGCCAGCCCCTCGCCCGCCAGCAGGGCAAGCGCCGGGTAGGCGCCGAGCATATAGCGCGGCACGCCGCCGTCGAAGCTGGCCGAGAGCAGGACCGAGTACGCCCCCACCGGGACGAACAGGAGCGCGGCGCGGCGTACGTTCCTCCGGGCCGCGACGACGAGCCCCAGCAGGGCGGCGGCCCCGCCGACGGGGCCGCCGGCGAAGGAGACGAGGTTGCCCAGCACGAGCCGCGCGGTCGCGGCGGCGTCGTGGGGGCGCAGGTCCCCCAACTCGGCGTAGTCGCTCCAGCCCGCGAGGAAGCGGGCAGGATCGAGCGCGGCGAACGGCGTGCCCAGAAAGAAGCCCAGCGCCGCCAGGCCGCAGGACTGGATCAGCCAGGAGAACGGCGCCGGGCCGCCCGGGCCCAGGGCCCAGGCCAAAGGCACGACCAGCGCCGCGGGCGCGGCCGTGTACTGCGCCGAGCAGGCCAGGCCCGACAGGATCCCGGCCGCCCAGAGGAGCCCGCGCCGGCCGTCCTCCGCAAAGCGCAGGGCGCAGGCCCAGGCCCCGGCGCAGAGCAGGAACAGGAGCGAGTCGGGCTTGGCCGCGTGGGCCAGCTCGACGAGGACGGGAGACGCCGCGAGGAGGGCCGCCGCCCAGGGCCAGCGGCGGCGATCCTCCCGGCACTCGTAGGCGGCCAGGACCCACAGCCCGGCCAGTTGGGCCGCCGCCGAGAGAGCCCGCGCGATGAGATAGAAGCCCGTGGGGCGGAAGGCGTAGAGCGCGGCGAAGTCTACGGCGTCGCGCAGAAGGCCGAAGCACGACCAGAATACGAACCAGAGCCCGTAGGCCGCGGCCAGGACCGTCGGCCACAGCGTCGGGTACTTGAAGGAGTGCGGCCGCAGGGAGCCGGCCAGGGAGACGGCGGTGTTGACGACGTGCGGCTCGTCGGCGTTGTAGACCTGAGGGAGGCCCCAGCCGAGCGCGAGCAGGCGCGGCAGGAGGGCCAGGGCGCAGAGGGCGAGCGCGGCGGGCCAGCCCGCGGCGACGGCGCAGCCGCCGCCGCGCTTCATGCGCCCGCGAAGGCGCGCACGGCCGCGGCGGCGCGGGTGAGCTGCGCCTCGGAAAGCTCCGGAAACAACGGCAGGGAGAGGACCTCGGCCGCGGCCTTTTCCGCGGCGGGGAACTGGCCCGGCCGCCCCTTGCGGGGGCCCAGCGCCTCCTGGAGATGGCTCGGCACGGGGTAGTGAACGTCCGCCTGGATCCCTTGCCCTCGAAGATGCTCGAGGAGGGCGTCGCGGCGCGCGTGGCGCACGACGAAGAGGTGATGGTTGGAGGCCATGCCCGGCCGCTCCGCGATGAAGGACAACCCCGGAATGCCGGCCAGCGCGCGCCGGTAGGCCTCGACGTGCCGCCGCCGCGCCGCGTTCCACGCGTCCAAATGCGGAAGCTTGACGCCCAGCACCGCGCCCTGGATGCTCTCCAGACGCGCGTTGCCGGCCAGGATGAGGTGGCGATTCTTGATATCACAACCATGATCCCGCCGCCGCCGCACGTCCAGGGCGATCGCGTCGTCGTCGGTCGCGATGCCTCCGGCATCCCCGTAGGCCCCCAGGTTCTTGCCGGGATAGAAACTGAAGGAGGCCGCGCGCCCCAACGCGCCCGCCTTGCGGCCTTGAGAGGCCGCGCCCGCGGCCTGCGCCGCGTCCTCAAAGAGGAGAACGCCGCGGCGCGCGGCGATCTCCCCCAGCGCGTCCATGTCCGCGGGCTGACCGTAGAGGTGGACGGCCAGGATCGCCTTGGTCTTGGGCGTGACCGCCCGCTCGACCGCGGCGGAGTCGAGGTTGAGCGTCCCCGGGTCCACGTCCGCGTAGACCGCCTCGGCCCCCGTCTGCAGGATGCCCTCGGTCGTGGCAAAAAAAGTGAGCGGGGTGGTCACCACCTCGTCGCCCGGCCCCACCCCCGCCGCCTGCAGCATCAAGGCGATCGCCGAGGTCCCGGACTGACAGCAGAGGAAGTGCTTGACCCCCAGATAGCGGGAGAAGGCCTCCTCGAAGCGCGCCACCGCCGGCCCCAGGACGTAGCGCCCGTCCTCGACGGCCTCTAAAATGGCCCGGTCCATCTCGGGCTTCAAGGCCCGGTACTGCGCCTTGAGATCGACGAGCGGTATGACGTCCTGCGCCGCAACGGCCTTCACGCCCCGCAGTCTATCATTTCACCGGCCCCGCTCCGCCTCGGCGACGAGCCGGCGCGTCGGGTCGTTCGCCGGCAGATAGTGCAGCCAAGATCCGGCATCCGCGATCAACTCTCCCCGCTCCCCTGGCCGGCGCGAGGCCTGGCTCAGGCAAAATCGCGCGAACTGGCGTATGTCGCGCCTCAACGCCTCCCGGGACGCTTTCGCCGGAAATGGCCTCCCCGAACGACGGGACTCACCCTCGATCGCAGCCTGGAGGATCATGCGCTCGTGAATGTCGTCCGCGGGTCCGGCCGTCAGAAGAAAATCCGCCGCCTTGCGCGCCGCGCGGTCCCGGAACGCCGCGGCCGTCGTCCGGGACTCCGGAGGCAATGGGCCGATCGTCAGCAACGCCCGGTCCGGGCGCCGCGCCGCGTCGAACGCTTCGGCGACGCGGATGCGCAGCGGATGATCCGCAGGCATCAATTCGGCCCAGGAACGGACGTTCTCAAGGCTCCGCAGGCGAGTCTCCCGATCGCTCTCCGGCTTGTCCACGAACTGCTTCACCACGGCCGCCGCGTCGCGGGCATAAGCCGCCCGCAGCGGCGGCGGCGGGAAGGACTTCCCCTCCCATCGCAGCGCTGCGTTGAGCGCGCCGTAGCTGCGCCCTTTGGCTTGAGCCGGAAGACGCGTTCCGGGACCCGCCAGGAACGCCGCGGATTTGCGTGCTAATTCCGCCAAGCGCTCCGCCGTCGCGCCCTTGCTGCCCATGAGCACGTCCAAGGCGCGATCCGGCCGGTTTTGCTCCAGCGCGCCGGCGATCTTCACGCGCCGGGTGTCGTCCGACGACAGGAACTCGGCGTGGAAATAGAGCGAGTCCAACGCCTGCGCGCGGATGGACGGGTCGCGTCGAGCGATGCCCAAGATGCGGTCAACCTCCGAGGCGCCGTCGCGCGCGAGAAGGCGCGGCAACCCGGGCGGCGCCGGCTTGCCGGCGGCCCGATGGACCCCGTAAACGCAGATTTCCGCGTCGAAACGCCCGCTCGCCGACAGGCCGTTGTCGGGCCGCGCCAGGAACGCGGCGGCGGCCGTCGCCAGCTCGGCGCGGCGTTGGGCGGAGTTCGCGTCAGACAGACCGGTCAAGTCCACCAAAAGCCGCAAGGCCGCGTCCGGCCGTCCCGCCGCCTTCAGGCGCTCGGGGTAGTCCTTGATCGCTTCCTTGCGCAGGCGGGGAAAGACGTCTTGGACGTACTGCTTCAGCCGCGGATCAACGTCCTGCTCCGCTTCCTTCATGGCCGCGTCGCCCTCATTCAAACCCGCGTTCCTAAGATAGCGGCGCATCTGGTCGTAAAATCCGCGAGCGGGGCGGCCGGAAGCGACCGACCGGCGCATCGCCTGGGTCTCTCGGAGCACCGGGAAATCGTCGGAGCCGAGAAAATGACTGGCGTAAAAGTTGGAGATCTTTTCCTGGAACGCGGCCGGCGTTTTAAGCGCCTCCACATAGCCGTTGAAGTATTGGCTCTTGACGGCGCGCCCGGGATCGAGCGCGAGCTTCTCATGCAGGTAGAGGAACTGCCCGAAAAAAGCTTCGTATTCAAAACGTCTCGTGACGCCAGGCGCGTTCTCGCGCCGGCTCTCCCGCATCAGACGCAGACGACGGTCCTGCCAGGCATGCGTGAGCTCGTGATACAGGGCGTCGTCCACGCGGCCGACCAGTTCATCGAGTTTCGCCGGATTCCTCTCCAGGTAGCGCGCCAGCCTCTCGGGATTTGACAGCTCACGAGCCAAGGCCGCGCGGCTCTTGGCCGGCTCCAGCGGAAGCAGCACCCCGTTGACAAGCGCCCAGTGATTGAAAATGATCGAGCGATTGGCCGAGCTGTAAACGGCAAACGAGTCTCCGTAGCCTTTGTCGTCCGGCCTCTGGACGTACTTCAAGATCGTGATGGGCGGCAAATCCAGATTTCCGCGGGTATCGCGAAAACGGCCCAGCAGCTCCCGGCCGGACGGCGTGAGCCGGAATAGCGACTGGGCCTTCGCGGAAATCCGGTCGCCCAGGCGCCGTTCCCACGACGCGACGCGGGCCGGGTATGTCCTCGGGGGGAAGAGTTCCGGCACAGCGGGCACGGGCAGAGGCGCCCGCGGCGCGACGCCGGCCAGCACCGCGGCGGCATACGCCGCGTACGCCCGCGCGGGCAGGCCGGGCGGCGGCGGCAGGGGCACGGACACCGTGCCCGGACGATCGCGCTCTCCTTCCCAAGCGCTCTGCATGGCGCGATAGGACTTTCCAGTGGAATCGAGGAGACCGCCGGCGCCGGGCCGCAGCTTCAAAGCGCGAAGCAGGGAAGGCGGGAGGGGCATGCCCGTCCGGCCGAAGACCTTGATCTCATTGAGAACGTCAAGGGGGAGAGGCTGCGAAGGATCGAGCTTGCGCAGGCGCAGGACCAAGCGCTCGAGGGCCATCGTAGTGGACAGGGCCGCATATTCTTTTCTCGCGATCACGACCGCAAGTTCCAGAAGAGGTTCCTTTTCTCCCGGAGAGACGAGACGGCACGTTTTTTCATCCAGGCGGTAGCCCCTGACGATGAAGTCACCCCAGATCATCGAGGGCAGATGCTCCTTGGAGGCGTCGAAGGGCGCGAGCAGGCGCTCGTACTCCGGCGCGGACACGGCCCGCCCTCCGGGGGCGATCAGCCGGTGCGCCTTTTGATCCGCGCGGTAGCCCGCGCGGCCGAACGCCTCGCGCACGTCCGCGGGCATGAGCTTGCTCCGCAGGTCATGGGGAGGCCCCTCCAACGGCCTGGGTGGATTCGTATGGCCGGGGCCGCCGCAGCGGCCGGCTTGGATTTTGATCTCCGCGGGAGGAACGGGAGGCTGGGCCGCAGCGGAAAAGGCAAACCAGACGGCGGCAGCCGACGCAAAGCGCATGTCCTATTTTGCCCCAAACGTGTCGGAAACGTAAGGGTCTTTGGGCCTAGGAGGGTCTGGGTCGAAGGGCCCAGCCGCGGAGGAGCGGTCAGCGGCGGGGAAGGGCGCGGGCGGGGACGCCGGCGACGGTCGCGCCGGGGGGGACGTCCTTGGTGACGACGGCGCCGGCGCCGACCAAAGCGCCGGAGCCGATGACGACACCGCCCAGGATCACGGCGCCGGAGCCGATCGAAGCCCCTTTCCTTACCAAGGTGCGCTGGGGAGTCCAGTCCTGGTCGCCGGTGGGGCGGCCGTTCCTGGCCGCGACCGGGCGCTTGTCGTTGACGAACATCACGCCATGGCCGATGAAGCACTCGTCCTCGATGGTCACGCCCTCGCAGACGAAGCTGTGGGAGGAGAGCTTGACGCGCGCGCCTACGGACGCGCCCTTCTGGACCTCGACGAAGGAGCCCAAGCGCGTCTCGTCGCCGATGGAGCAGCCGTAGAGGTTGGCCCAGCCGGCGATGCGCACGTCGCGGCCGAGCTTAACGTCGGGCGCGATGCGCGAGAAGGGGGCGTCCACGAGGCGATTCTACCTCTTTAAAAAACGGCCTAAACCGGCGCCGGCGAGGATCAGGAGGACCGGCTCGACGGGCAGGCGGTAGCGCAGGTTGCTGGCGAAGACCGAGTGAAGAAGGTTGAGATGGAGAACCCAGGCCAGCAGGAACCAGGCGCCGGGCGCGGCCAGGACGGGGCGCAGGCCCAGCAGGGCGGCGGCGAAGACCAGGACGGCGAAGGCGCCCGCGCCCAGCCGCACGGCCAGGCCATGCGGAGCCTCCGGGGCGGGACGCCAGAAGCGGACGGCCTTGCGCGCGCACAGGCGCAGGAATTCCAGAGGCTCGCCCTGGATCCAAGCTTTTGCTTTTTGGGCGAAGTGCGCGTCCACCGCGAACGGATCGCTCAAACCCAGCGCGCGGGCCTCCTCGCCCATGGCGGAGGCGCGCTCGAAGCGGATCCCCTCCGGGTCCACGGTCTGGCCCTCGTAGAGGTTCCAGCCCCCCTGGACGGAGACGGGAATGAAGCGCCGGTACACGGCCCAATTGCGCGCCGTCCAGGGGACGAGCGCCAAAAACCAGGCCGCGCCGCAGGCCGCGACCAGGGCGGCCCAGCGCGGCTGCTCCCGCCGGCTCAGGAAGGCGGCGAGGGCCAGGACGCCGCCGAAAGGAAGCATCACGCCCCGGGTCAGCGTCGCCGCGCCGCCCAGGAAACCGGCGAGCGCGGCGTCTCGGGAACGGCCATTGGACCATGCCTTGAGCCAAAACAGAAAAAAGACGCAGACCAAAACTGAGAATAGCATCTCGCTCATGACCCGCGCGGAGAAATAGACGAGCATGGGATGGAGGACGGCCAGCCATCCCGCCGCCAGCGCCTCGGCGCGCTCGCGGCGCAGGGTCAAGGCGAGGCGATAGACCAGGACGGGGACGGCCGCGGAAAGCAGGAGCTGGGCCCACAGCGCGAGGACGGGGCCGCCCAGGGCGATGAACGGAGCCAGAAACAGCGAATAGCCGGGCGGATGGGCGATGGGAAAGGGGTTGAGGCCGAGGAAGGCCCGCGCGCCCTCCAGGAAGACCCCGTCGTCGTAGAGGCCGTCGTCGCGGTAGCCGAGCAGGCGCCCCGACCAGCACGCCCAGGCGACGCGCAGGACCAAGGCCGCCGCCAGAAGGCGGCGCCCGTCGCGGCAGGGGACGCAGACGCCGTCAGACAAAGCCAAAGCGGGAGAACTCCTTTTGGGCCCGGGAGTAGCGCTCGGGCGTGCCCAGGTCCAGAACGGGACCGAGGACCAGGCCCGCGGCGTTGTCGAGCAGGCGGGGGTAAACGTCGAGCGAGAGATCGCCCGACGGCGGCAGGAGCGAGAGCAGGCGCGGGCCCGCGACGTAGGCGCCGGCCGCGGCGAGATCCGACCGCGGACGTTTTGGTTTTTCCTCGAAGGAAAGAATACCCCCATCGGAAGCCAATTCGACGACGCCGCCCTCCGAGGGAGACGAGCTGTGAAACAACCCAAACGTCAGATCGGCCTTTCGGCGGCGATGCAGGTCGGCCAGAGGGGTCAAATCGCCGCCGATCAACGTATCCGCGTAAAAAATCCAGAAGTCGGGCTCTCCCGCGACGAAGCCCTTATTGGCCGCGAGCGTGCCGGCTGAGCCGAGGAGCGCCTCCTCGTGGAAAAGGCGCACGGCCGGAGGTCCGGAGCGGCCGGCGACGAAGGCGCGCACCGGCCCGGGGAGGTGGTGGGTGTTGAGCAGGACCTCGCGCACCCCCAAACGCGCGCAAAGCTCCAGCCACCAGTGCAGAAGCGGCCGACCGCCGACCGGGACCAGGCATTTGGGCGTCGCGTCGGTCAGGGGCTTGAGCCGCGTGCCCAGGCCCGCGGCGAGCAGGAAGGCCTTGGCCGGCGGAGAAGTCATTTCCAGACGCGGCGCCTTTGATTGAAGATGATCTTGGAGCCGTCGGACTCGATGGCGATGGGCACCTCGCGCCGGCCGCGCAGGGCCGCGCGCAGGCGCGCGCGCTTGAGTTCGGGCGCGTAGAGCACGAAGAAGCCGCCGCCACCGGCGCCCGTGATCTTGCCGCCCAGGGCCCCGTGGCGCTTGGCCCGGGCGTAGAAGGCGTCGATGCCGGGGTCGCTGACGCCCTCGGCCAGCGCGCGCTTGAGGCGCCAGTTGGCGTCGAGCGCGCGGCCGATCTCGTCGACGTCGCCGCGCGCCAGGGCCGCGCGCGCGCGGTCGGCGAGGGCGCGGATGGCGTCCAGGGGCGCGCGGTTCTCGCGCATGCGCAGGCTCTGCTCGGCCAGGAGCCCATCGGCCGAGCGCGTCTTGCCGGTGAAGTAGAGCAGGAGCCCGTCCTCGAGCCGGCGCAGCGCGGCGGGATCGGCGTCCGCGGACTCGACGTCCACGCGGCCGGCGCGGCCGAAGCGCAGGAAGCGCACGCCGCCATAGGCCGCGATGTACTGGTCCTGGCGGCCGATGGGCTTCTTGAGGCGGCCGAGCTCGATCTCGCAGGCCTGGCGCGCGAGGGTCTCGGCGTCGGCTTGGCGCCCCATGAAGGCGTGGAAGGCGTTGAGCAGCCCCACGGTCAGCGACGAGGAGGAGCCCAGCCCCGAGCCCTCCGAGGGGATGTCGGCCAGCGTGGTCACCTCGAAGCCGGCGCTCATGCCGGCCAGCCTCATGGCCTCGCGCGCGAGCGGATGCTGGACCTCGGCGACGGAGGAGACGACCTCCTTGCGCCGCGCGTAGTTGACGTGGATCTGATCGTCGAAGCGCTCCGAGACGATGACGTGGACGTACTTGTCCACGGCCAGCGAGAGCACGCGGCCCTCGCTCGTCTCGCAGTAGGCGGGCAGGTCGGTGCCGCCCCCGGCGAGGCTCACGCGCAGCGGCGTCTGCGAGATGATCATAGACGGATCTCCTTGCCCCCGGCCGCGGCGGAGAGGGCCGCGGCGGCCAGCACGCGCACGACTTGGACGCCGATCTCCGCGCCGGAACAGGGCGCGCGGCCGCGACGGATCGCGGCGAGGAAGTCCGCGCACTCCAAGGCGAGCGGCTCATCCTTGGACAGGGCGGGGATGATCGTGCGCCCGGGGCCGTAGTAGAGGGTCGCGGACTCCCCCGCCTTGGCGCGCACGCGCGTGTCCTCCCCCGGCAGGACGATCTTGAGCTTCTCGACCGGCTCGGAATCGTCATAGAAGGCGGCGCCGTTCTCGGCGTAGGCCTCCACGCGGCGGACGCGGCGGCTCGACAGCCAGGAGACGTGGACGCGCGCCAGGACGCCGCTCTTGAAGCGGATCTCGAAAAAGGCCGCCTCATCCACCGGAAGCCGCCAGCGCAGTCCCGAGGCGCGCACGGAGACGGGCGGGGACGCCGCCAAGTCCAGGGCCATGGCCGCGTCATGCGGGGCCATGTCCCAGATCACGTCGTGGCGGGGCCGGGGCGGGCCGGGGTTGACGCGGACCATGTCCACGTAGCGCAGGCGGCCGAGCTTGCCCGGGACGAGTTGGGCGCGCAGGACCCGGAAGGCGGGATGGTAGAGAAACACGTGCCCGACGGCGAGGACGCGCCGGCGGCGGGCGGCCAGCCGCGCGAGTTCGGCGGCCAGGCGGGCGGAGTGCGCCAAGGGCTTCTCGACGAAGACGTGCTTGCCCGCCCGGAGGGCGGCCGCGGCCAGCGCGTGATGCGCGACGACCTCCGTGGCGACGACGACGGCGTCCACCTCGGGGTCGTCCAGGATCTCGTCAAAGTCCCGGGTCAGCCGCAGGGCCGGATGCCGTTGCCGAGCCCAATCCAGGCGGCCCGGCTTCCTGTCGCAGAGCCATTTCATGCGCGCGCCGGGAAGGCCGGAGAACACGCGCAGGAGGTTGGGACCCCAGTAGCCGCAGCCGACCTGGGCGAGGGTCAGCGTCCTCAATCGAGGCTCCCCAGCATCAAGCGCAGGATCGGGCGGAGGTTGCGCAGCCAGTCGTACACGGGCTTGATCTTGGTGTAGTTGCGGTAGGCCGAAAGGTCCGGGTAAATCTTGGAGACCGGGATCTCGACCACGCGCCAGCCCAGCGAGAGGGCCTTCAACTGAAGATAGTACTCGAGCTCGCCGCGATTGAGCCAGCCTTGGTCCATGTTCACGCGCGGGTCCTTGAGCAAGGCGGGCGACAGCGCCCTAAAGCCGTTGGTCGCGTCGGTGATCGGGAAGCCCGTGACCAGGCGCACCAGCCAGGGGTAGGCGCGCGTCAGAAGGAGACGGTGCAGCGGCATCGTCCCGAAGCGCCCGCCGACCGCGTAGCGCGAGCCCTGGACGTAGTCGGCGCGGCCCTCCAGGATCGGCGCGGCCAGCCGAGGAATCTCGGAGGGGGCGTCCTTGTCGTTGCCGGCCATCACCACGAGCACGTCGTAGCCCTTCTCCAGGCCGTACCGGAGTCCGGTCCGGATCGCCGCGCCCACGCCCAGGGTATGGGCGTGCCGCAGGACGGTCGCGCCCGCGGCGGCGGCCTCGCCGTCGGAGCCGTCGTCGGAGGCATCGGAGACGACCACCACCTCGGAAACGACGTCCCGCGGCACCTTGGCCACGGCGCGGCCGATCTTGCCCTTCTCGTTGAAGACCGGGACGACGACGGCGATGCGGGGCGTCACCGCGTCTGCTTGAGGTAGAAGGTGAGGATGTGGGCGACGGACATGTGCAGATCCTCGACGATCCCGTACTGGTCGCAGGGAACCAGCAGGTGCTCGTCGCAGAGCGCCTTGAGCCGCCCCCCGTCGAAGCCCAGCAGTCCCGCGACCTTGGCCCCGCGCCGGCGCGCGAGCTTGGCCGCCGCCAGCAGGTTGGGCGAGTTGCCGCTGCCGCTGATCAGGAGGACGACGTCGCCCTTGGCGGCGACATTCTCCAACTGACGCGAGAAAATCCGCTCGAACGACAAGTCATTGCCGACGGCCGTTAAAAAGGCGGCGTTGTCGGCCAGCGAAACGCACTTGAGCGGCTTGGCCCCGGGCTTGGCCGCGGTCTTGCCGAAGTCGCAGCCCACGTGCGCCGCCGTCGCGGCCGAGCCGCCGTCCCCGCAGACCCAGATGAAGCCGCCGCCCGCCTGGGCCCCCTCGATGAGCCGCGCGAGCCGCTCCAGCGCGCGCAGGTCCAGGCGCTCCCATTGCTCCAGGGCCCGGCGGCGGTACCAGCGCGCGAAATCCGCGGCCCCCAAGCCCCCCGGGCCCGTCGCGTGATAGGCCCCCGGCCTCGTGCCGCGCACCGCCGCTTTAGCCGCCATCGCTCAGAGGCGGCGCGCGAATTTGAGGGCCTCGTCGTAGACCACGTCGCCGACCACGAGTCCCCGGCCGCCCGCGTTCCTCTCGTCGAACTCGACGCGGCGAACCCGGCCCTCGACGGCGACCGAGCCCGGGTCCACGGCTCGGTCGCCGCGGCGAAGCTTGAAACGGACGCTCACCCAGGCGTCCGGGCTCCACGAGCCGCCGTTCTCCCGGCTCGGCGGACGCCTCATGACCAGGACATAACCGTCGCCTTGCTCCGCGAGCCGAAGCAGCCAGCCGTGCCTGCCGGGATAGACGGGGTAGGCGCGCGCGTCTTCCGCGGCCGTGCAGGCAAGCGCGACGGAATAGCCGTCCGGGCCGATCGAGAACGCGTCGAGCGTGAACCCCCTCATCCACGACCCGTCCAGGCCGAGAGCCTGGAGCGCGTCGGGGGTCTCCGAAACGAAGGAGGCCCCGATCTCGTAGCGCCCCGGCCGCATGGGCCTGGGAAGACCCTGCCGGAGCGCCAGGGAGGCGTCGCGAACGGCATCCGAAAAATCCTCGGCGCGAACGGCCGGTCCGGCCGAAACGGCCAGGACCAAACCTAGAAGGATCCGTCTCATCGATGTCCTCGCGGCGGCAACGCCGGGAGTATACGGGAAGCGTCGAAAATAATCAATACCCCTAATCCCCGATCAGCTTGTCTAGATAGCCCGCGATCTTTGGCGACGGGTTCTGCTGTCCCTCATAAGCGGCCTTTAAAAGCCTGAGTTCCCTTCTTTTCAATTGCGGCAGGATTCGCTGCAGCTCCGACGCCAGCCCGTTGCCGTTGGAGGCGCGCAGCAGGCGGGACAGAAGATAAGCCAAAGCAAACCTCTCGGCGTCGTCTGCAGCCTGAGCCAGATGAGAATCCTCGGCCAGCAAGCGCGCGGTCAACTCCGCTTCCATCTGGGTCTCGCTGGGGCTGCGCTCTACGGAGCCCCAGCCTCTCGCCTTATGGAGCATCTGGACGACGACGCCAAAAGAGACGCCGGCGGGGACGGCCAAATCCTGAGCGGGCCGGGAGTCGTAAGCCTCGCGCAGACGCGCGTCCGCGGCCAAGCCTCGGCGCTCCGCCAACAGCGCGGTGATATGCCGCTGCAGTCCCTCGAGGTCTCCCGCGATCCGATGGACGGTTGACTTTCCGCTCCAGTGGGCCGTGTCGATCGGCAAGACGTGCGCCGCGTCATCAAACTCGAGAGCCGGCGTCCTTGGCCTGAGAAGCAGGTCGTTCCGCGCATGGATAGCGACAAGCTCCCCCTTTGCCGCCGCAAGCCGCCGGGCAAGACCCGTATAAAGATTTAGAAATCCGGAGGGCGACGGTACCGACGGCAGCGTCGGGGGCAGAAGAGCGATTCCATCCAGGGAACTGTGGGCAAGCGCCGGGAACACCTGGGAGGCCGCGTCCGAGCCGCCGTAAGCGATCACGGAGTGGATATCCGCGATCTCCAAAGGATACGTGGGCCCCGTGGTGAAGCCGCCGGCCGCGATGGAGCGGGTGAAAAGAAGAACGGCGACGGACGCGCGAGCTATTTTTCCCATAGGGCGATGGCCTCGATCTCGACGGCGGCGCCCTTGGGGAGGGCGGCGGCCTGGACGGCGGCGCGGGCGGGAAACGGAGCCGGAAAGTGGCAGGCGTAGACCTCGTTCATGGCGGCGAACTGGGCTAGGTCGGTCATGAAGACCGTGGTCTTGACCACGTCCTGGAGCTCCAGGCCGGCGGCGGCGAGGACCTCGCGGAGGTTGCGCAGGCACTGCTCGGTCTGCTCGGGGACGCCGCCGGAGACCGCCGCCGCGCCGGGCTTGAGGGCGATCTGGCCGGAAATAAAGAGAAAACTTCCGGCGCGCACGGCTTGGGAGTAGGGACCGACGGCCGCGGGGGCTTTTTGCGTCGCGATGGCTTGCTTGGTCATGGTCTCACCTCAACGCCGCGAGCAGCTTCTCGTTGGTCTTGTGCGCGCGCATCAGCTCGACGAGCGCGCGGAGGGACTCCAGGTCGCCCAGGCCGGCCAAGTGCCGGCGCAGCTTGTAGACGCCTTCCAAATACTCCTTCGGGAAGAGCTTCTCCTCCTTGCGGGTGCCGGAGTCGCGGACCTTGAGCGCGGGGAAGATGCGCATATCGGCCGCCTGGCGGTAGAGCACCAGCTCCATGTTGCCCGTGCCCTTGAACTCCTGGAAGATGATGTCGTCCATCTTCGAGCCGGTGTCGACCAGGATGGTGGCCAGGATGGTGAGCGAGCCCCCCTCCTCCAGCTTGCGCGCCGCGCCGAAGAAGCGGCGCGGCGTCTCCATCGCGCGCGAGTCCAGGCCGCCGGACATGGTGCGGTTGCCGGTGGCGAACTGGTTGTGCACGCGCGCCAGGCGGGTCAGCGAGTCGAGCAGGATGAAGACGTCCTCGCCCTGGCCCGCCTTCTCGACGGCCAGACGCATGAGATCCTCGGCGACGCGCTTGTGCTTGTCGTAGGACTGATCCGACGAGGAGGCCCAGACCTCGGCGGGGACCGAGCGCTTGAAGTCGGTCACCTCCTCGGGGCGCTCGTCGATGAGCAGGCAGTACTGGCGGACCTTGGGGTCCACGGCGCAGACCGCGTTGGAGATTTGCTTAAGGAACGTGGTCTTGCCCGCCTTGGGCGGCGCGACGATGAGGCCGCGGGTGCCCTTGCCGATGGGGGCCAGGAGGTCCATGGCGCGCATCGAGGGGTCGGTGGAGCCCTTCTCGAGCCGGATCCACTCGTGCGGGTCCACCGGCGTGCGCGACATGAAGAGCTTCTCGGCCTCGCTGCGCTGGGGCGCCTGCGGGGCCTGGGGCGGCCGCGGGCCGCCGCCGCTGCGGTCGCGGTTCTGGTAGTGGCCGCCGCCCTGGTGGCCGCCGTGCTGGCCCTGGCCACCGCCTCCCCCGCCGCCGCGGTAGCGGCGGCGCCGGCGCCGGCCGCCGCCGTAGCCCTGCTGGTGACGGTATTGGCCGCCGCCCTGCGGGGCCTGGCCCGACGATCCGCCGTGAGTCTCTTCGTTCATCATCTCGTTACCTCGGTCATGCGTCGAACGGATGCAGCCGCACCCGCGTCACTCCTCGCCCGAACATGCGGCGCGCCAAGCGCCGGAAACGCTCCGGGGAGTCCGAAGCGTAAAATTCGCGCCGGCCGCGGCGCCCCCGCGGGACGCGCAGGCGCAGGCGGTCCAGGACCCGTTCGGTCTCGGCCGCGGTCTCCGCGGCGGAGTCCACGAGCCGCACCCGCGGACCCAGCGCGCGGGCGATCACGGGCTTGAGATAGGGGTAATGCGTGCAGCCCAGGATGACGGCGTCCACGCGGGAGCGGCGCAGCGGAGCGAGGTAGCGGCGCACGACGGCCTCCGCCACCGGGCCGTCCCACCAGCCCTCCTCCACGAGCGGCACGAGCATGGGGCAGGCTCGGGAGACGACGCGGACGCCGCCGCCCAGGGCCCGAAGCGCGCGCGGGTAGGCCCCGGAGCGCACGGTGGCCTCCGTGCCGATCACGCCGATGCGCCCGCGGCGCGAGACGGCCCGCGCCGCGCGGGCGCCGGGCGCGATGACGCCGACCACGGGGACCCTTGCCGCGCGGCGGAGCGCGGGCAAAGCCCAGGCCGAGGAGGTGTTGCAGGCGACGACCAGCAGCTTGATGCCCCGCCCGGCCAGGAAGCGCGCGACCTCCGCGGAGAAGCGCGCGATGGCCTCGGGCGACTTGGAGCCGTAGGGCACGTGAGCGGTGTCGCCGAAATAGATCAGGGACTCCTCGGGCATGCGCCGCGCCAGGGCGCGGAGCACGGTCAGCCCTCCCAGGCCGGAGTCGAACACGCCGATGGGCGCCGCGGCGCCGGGCCGGCTCACAGCCACCCCTTCGAGCGGGCATAGTCGGCGACGCCCGCCGCGATGCCTTCCGCCATCCGGCGCCGGAAAGCGCGGGAGTTGAGCTTGGCCTCGTCGTCGCGGTGGCTCACGAAGCCCATCTCCACCAGGATCGCGGGGGCGTGCGTGCCGCGCAGGACGTAGAAGGCGGCCTGCTTGGCTCCGCGATTCTCCAGGTCCGTGTAGCGGTCGAGGGCGCGCTCCACCAGCACGGCGAAGGGCGCGGACTCGTTGAGCATCTCCGTCTTGGTCATGGCCAGGAGAATGAGCTTGGCCGTCTCGTCCTGAGGGTCCTTGCCCTCCAGCTTGAGGGCCGCGTTCTCGGCCTGGGCCAGGCGCTCGGCCTCGGGGTCGGAGGCGGTCTCGGAGACCGAGTACACCTCGAAGCCGCTCTTGCGCGCGCTGGAGGCGGCGTTGCAGTGCAGGGACACGAAGAGGTCGGCGTTGAGCGCGTTGGCCTTGTCGGAGCGGTCGGACAGGGGGACGAAGGCGTCCTGGTCCCGGGTGAGCACGACCTCGAAGTCGCCCCGCCGGCGCAGGACGCGGGACAGCTCCAGGGCGACGGCGAGGTTGACGTCCTTCTCCCGGGTGCCGCGCCGGCCCGTCGCGCCCGGGTCCTGACCGCCGTGCCCTGCGTCCACGACCACGACGCGCCGCTTCTGGGGAGAGGGCGGCGGGAGCTCCGGGACTCCGGGCGCGTACACGTCGATGGCCAGGCCGCGCGGGTCGGACAGCTCGGCGGCGCGCCAATGCGCGCCCTTCGCGGCGAACTGGATGATCAAGCGGGCCTGCCGGGTCTCCTGCTTGAGCTGGTAGGAGGCGACCACGCCGTCGTCCACCTCGGCGCGGTCCGCGCTCTCGATCGTCCCGAGGGGCAGCGTCGCCTCGACGGCCCCCGCCCCCCGCGGGGCGGCCCGATAGGCGACGCCAGGCGCCAGCTCCAGCACGACGCGGGTGTGCCCGTCGTAGGAGAAGACGTGGACCGGGCCGACGTCCCCGCGGCGGTCGATCTCGAGCGTGCCCGTGCGGTCGTCCCACTGGGCGTCGGTTCCGCTCCAGCGCCCAAAGGGCTTGGAGACCAGGAAGGAGACGGGCAGGAACGCGCGGGACGCCCGCACCTTGACCGGCGCGGGGAGGACGAAGGATTCCCCGCCCGACTCCGCGCGCGCGGAGTCCGCGACGAACTGCATGGCGCGGCCGCGCAGGCTGAGGCGGACCCGGCCCGAGACCGGATACCAGTACACCTGGCCGCCGAGGGCGCGCCCGACGCTGCGGGCGTCGAGATAGGCCTCCCCGCCGGCCCGGTAGACGGCGGCGGAGGCGACGGGCTTGCCGGAGACGACCACGGCCGCCTCCTCGGCCGCGAGCCGGGCAGCGGCGGCGGACAGAACAAGGAACGCCGCGGGGAGCAGGAAGCGCTTCATGTTCATTCGAGCACGACCCGATAGTCTTCCCAGGCGAGCTGGGAGTCGCTCTGGATCTTGATCGAGCGCTGGACGTTCTTCTCGATGACCGTCTGCTGGGCGCGGAAGGCCTCGGCGACGGACGGATGGAGGCTCACCCGAACGGAGCCCCCCGGGCGTCCGCCCGTCATCTCGAAGATCTCGCGCTGGATCTTGATGCGCAGGGTCTCGGCGGAGAGCACGCGCCCGGAGCCGCGGCACTGCGGACACTCCGCGGTGAGCAGGCTCGCCGTGGACATGCGCTTGCGCTCGCGCGTGAGTTCGATGAGGCCCAGGCGCGTGATGGGCAGCAGGCGGATTTTGGCGCGGTCGGACCGGCAGGCCGAGGCGAAGGCCTCCATGACCTTGGCGCGGTTGGAGGCCTTGCGCATGTCGATGAAGTCCACCACGATGATGCCGCCGATGTTGCGCAGGCGGATCTGGCGGGCCACCTCCTGCGCGGCCTCCACGTTGGTCTGGGTGACGGTCTCCTCCTGGGACTTCGAGCCCGTGAAGCGCCCCGTGTTGACGTCGATGGCGCACAGCGATTCGGCCTCCTGGATCACGATGGAGCCGCCGTTGGGCAGGGGCACCTTGGTCTCCCGGATGCCGGCGATTCCTTTCTCCAGGTTGAAGGCCTGGAAGATCGGCGTCTTGGCCTCGTAGAGGCGCACGCGGTCCTTGAGCTCCGGCGCGAAGCCCTCCACGAAATCGAGGACCTCCTTGTGCGTCTCCTTGCTGTCGAGCATGTACACGTACACCTGCTCGGAGAGGATGTCCCGGGCGATCTGGAGGGCCAGCCCCAGGTCCTGGTGCAGGAGCGCCGGCGCGGGCTTCTCCTCGAAGCGCTTGCGGATCTGCTGCCAAAGGTTGAGAAGGTATTTCACCTCGCGCTCGAGGTCCGCCTCGCTGGCGCCCTCGGCCTCGGTGCGCACGACCACGCCCTTGCCGCCCAGGTGGCCGGCGACGAGCCGGTCCACGATCGCCTCCAGGCGGCGGCGCTCCTCGGGGTCGGAGATGTGCTTGGAGATGCCGACGTACTGCTGATTGGGCGTGAAGACCAGGTAGCGGCCGGGCAGCGTGACGTCCATCGTGACCTTGGGGCCCTTGGTGGAGATGGCCTCCTTGGCCACCTGGACCATGACGGACTGCCCCTTCTTCAAGGTCTGGTCGATGGGCGCGCCCTTCTCCCCCAGCACGTCGGAGATGTAGAGGTAGGCGTTCTTCTCGAAGCCGATGGAGACGAAGGCCGATGAGATGCCGGGCAGGACGTTCTCCACCGTGCCCTTGTAGATGTTGCCCACGATGTTCTGGGCGCTTTTGCGCTCCCAGTGCAGCTCGGCCAGCCGTCCGTTTTCGATGATGGCGATGCGCGTCTCTTCAAAGGAGGTATTGGCCAGGACTTCCCGCTTGACCGGGGGCCGGGCGCCGCGCGTCTCGTTGGTGCGCTCCTGCCCCGCGCCGCGGCTCTCCCCCCCGCGGCGCTCCTCGCGGTGTCCGCGCTCGTCGCGGTGGCCGGGCTCTCGGCGTGCGCCGTCCCTCCGGGGCTGCGGCGCGCTCCCGCCGTGCGTCCGGCGCCGGCGCCAGCGTCCCCCGGGATCGGAGGCGTCGCCCTCGCGGGGCTCCTCCGGCTGGGGCACGTCGCGGTCGGCCTCCACCGGGCCGTCCGCGCGCGGGTACAGATCGGCGGCCGACGCCGCGTGGTCCGGCTCGCGGGGATGCTCGGGGCGGTTGGGCCCGTCCGGAGCGGCGGGAATGGGTTGGTTGTCTTGGGACACGGTGTCCTCCATTAAAGTAAAGCGTAGCGGCGCGCGTAGATGTTGGCGACGATGCCCAGGGCGCCCAGCGTGACCACCAGGTTCGTCCCGCCGTAGGAGACGAGCGGCAGGGGCAGCCCGGCCACGGGCAGGAGGCCGACGCACATGCCGACGTTGAGCGCCAGGTGACAGGCCAGCATGGAGGCCAGCCCGGCGCAGACCAGGTAGCCGTAGCGGTCGCGCGCCAGGCGCGCCGCCGCGACGATGCGCCACAGCAGCAGCATGTAGAGCCCGAGGACCAGGGAGCAGCCGACAAACCCCATCTCCTCGCCCACGCCGGCGAAGATGAAGTCCGTGTGGCGCTCGGGCAGGAATCCGAGCTGGGACTGCGTGCCCGAGAACAAGCCCCGGCCCCAGAGCCCCCCGGACCCGACGGCGATGCGCGACTGGATGACGTTGTAGGCCGCGCCCTGGACGTCCGTCTCCGGCGCGACCCAGGCCACGAAGCGGTCGCGCTGGTAGCCCTTGAGCCGGCCGTAGATGGCCAGGCCCGAGAGCAGGGAGGCGGAGAGCAGAAGAGGGGCGACGACGAAGGCAAGGGGCTTGACCTGCAGGCGCAGCCAGGTCGCCAGGCGCCAGGCCAGCGCTCCCGCCGCGGCGAAGAGGAGGATCGTCCACAGCGCCGCCCAGCCGGACTTCGACGTCGCCAGGACGAGCGCCGGCAGGCTGTGGGGCGCGGCGTCCGGGAAGCGGGCGCTGCAGAACGTGTAGAGGAGGGGCATCCCAAAGGCGGCCGCGCCGCAGCCGAACACGGCGAGCATCTGCGGCACGTCGGCTCCGGCGCAGAAGAGCATCCCCATCAGCGCCGGGACGAAGGACAGCGTCGTGGACAAGTCGGGCTGCCGGAGGATGAGGATCAGGATGGGCGCCGCGACGGCCAGGACCGTGAGCAGGGTCGAGAGGCTCTCGATGCGGCGCGCGCGGCGGTCCAGGACGTCGGCCAGAACGAGGATCAGCAGCATGCGCGCCAGCTCGCCGGGCTGGAATCCAAAGCCCATCACGCGCAGCCAGGAGCGATGGCCCCGCGAGACGTGCCCAAAGAGAAGCGTGACGACCATCAGGACCAGCGCCAGCGCGTAAAGCGCCCGAGACTGATCCTGGAAGATCTGATAATTGAAGGCGAGCATGAGCGTGAAGGCCGCCGCGCCGATCCCCAGGGCGACGAAGTGCGTCCGGAAGACGGAGGAATAGTAGGGCGTGGTGCTCGCCGCGGACAGCATCGCCAGGGAGCCGATGACCAGCAGCCCGCCGGCCGCGGCGACCAACGCCCAGTCCACCCGGCCCGCGCGCCCGGGAGACGTGCGGATCAGCGTCATCCGGCCCCCCCGCCAGACGGGAAGGGACCGGGACGTCCGAAGCGCGCCTCGATCATCCGGCGAGCCACCGGCGCCGCGACCGCCCCGCCGTGCCCGCCGTTCTCCACCAGGACGGCGACGGCGATGGCGGCCGGCTCGCCGGGGCGGGCCGCGTAGGCGATGAACCAGGCGTGGTCCTCCCCGAAGGGATTCTGGGCGGTCCCCGTCTTGCCCGCGACGCTCAGCCCGGGCACGCGCGCGCCCATGCCCGTGCCGGAGGAGACCGCCAGCTCCAGGGCCCGCTGAACTTGGTCCCAGGCGGAGCCGTCGGCCTGGACGCGGCCGAGAATCTCCGGCCCCTGGACGTAGTCGGGACGGCCGTCGGCGTAGACGACCCGGCTCGTGTAGCGGGGCCGCCAGACCGTGCCGCGGTTGGCGAGGGACGCCGCCACGACCGCCATCTGCAGCGGCGTGACCAGGAGCTCCCCCTGCCCGATGGACAAGTTGAGCGTGTCGCCCCTGTGCCAGCCGCGGCCGGCCAGGCCCCGCGCCTGCGGCCCGAAGAGATTCCCCGGCCTCTCCGTGGAAAAGCCGCCCAGGCCGACCCGGGAGCCCAGGCCGAAAGCTCGGGAGTACCTCTCGATGAGCGCGCCGCCGGCGCGCAAGCCCGCGTTGTAGAAGTAGACGTCGCACGACTTCGCCAGGCCCTCCAGCCAGGAGACGCTCCCATGTCCCTTGTGCTCCCAGCAGAGGAAGGTGCGGACTCCCAGGCGAAAGGACCCGGGGCAATAGAACGATTCCTGAGGCCGCACGCGCCGCTCGTTGAGAGCGGCCAGGCCCACGATGGGCTTGAACGTGGAGCCCGGAGGATAGGTCCCCGAGATCGCGTTGTCGAACTCAGGCAGGGCGCCGACGCGGGCGGACGCTGCGGCGGCCGACAGCAGGGCGTTGGGATCGAAATCGGGCTGGGAGCTCAGGGCGAGCAGGTCCCCGTTGCGCGGGTCGATGGCCACCGCCGCGCCGCGCCCCGTCCCGGTCGCGCGCAGGGCCTCGTCGGCCGCCGCCTGAACGCGGGCGTCCAACGTGAGGCGCAAGTCGCCGCCCGGACGCCAGGGCAGCGTGCCCAGGATCCGCTTCAGTCGTCCCTGCGCGTCCACCTCCATGCGCAGGCCGCCGTCGCGCCCGCGCAGCTCGCCCTCGAAAATCTTCTCCAAGCCGAGCTTGCCGACCCGGGAGTCCAGACGGTAGCCCTGGGAGCGCAGGGCGCGCCATTCCCGACGGTTCATCCGACCCATGTAGCCGAGGAAATGGCTGGAGAAGCGCCCGAACGGGTAGTAGCGGCGCGCCTCCAGGATGAGGTCCACCCCGGGATAGAGGGCCTTGAGCTCCGAGAGGCGGAAGAACACGGGCGCGGGCAGGTTGTCGGCCAGCGTCACGGCGCTCTCCTCGCGCGCGGCCTCCTGGAGGGTCTTCAGGATCTCCTCCGGGTCCCGGCCGAGTTGGCGGGCCAGCTCGCCGGCCAGGGCGGCCAAACCGGTGCGGCCGCGATGCGGCAGGAAAACGAGGGAGAAGGCGGGCGCGCTCGTCGCGAGAAGCTCGCCGTGGCGGTCGTAGATGCGCCCGCGCGGCGCGGTCTGATAGATCATCTGCGAGCGGTTGCGCTCGGCGGCCTCGCGGTAGCTGGCCGCGTCCAGGATCTGCATCTGCGCCAGGCGCAGTCCCAGGGCCGCGCCGCCCGCGGCGATCACCAGCCACAGGGCCTCCAACCGCCCGCGGCGCTCGACGCCGGACCTCACCGCGGCCCTCCGGCATCCCAGGCCGCGGCCAGGACCGCGGCGACGGCGGCGTTGAGGATGGGAACGACCAGAAGCGCCAGCCAGCCGGCCCACTGGAAGCGCGAGACGAACACGAGGCCCAGCGCGCCCTCCAGGAGGAGCGCGGCGGCGCTGAGCAGGCAGGTCAGCAGCGCCAGAGGCGCGGCGGCGCGAAGGTCGATCTGGCGGCGCGCCAGGCTCGCCGCGTAGGCCGCGAGAACCAGCGTGAGCGCGCCGGCGCCGAAGAGCTCGGCGCGGGCGAGGTCGAGATAGAGGCCCCAGCCGAAGCCGGCCAGCATCGCCAGCACGGGGCCGCGGCGGGCCGCCAGGAGGATCGTCAGCGCGAGCAGGAACTGCGGGGACGCGCCGGGACGGCCCAGATGGGAGCTCCACCACCACTGGAGGAGCATGGCCCCGAAGAAGACGGCGACTCCGCGCAAAATCCTCACGGCGCCGCCTCCGCGCCGTCCGGGGAGCCGCCGCCGGCGAGCCCGCCGCGGCGCAGCACGACCAAGGTCTGCAGGGACGAGGCGTCGGCCGCCGGAACGATCTCGACCGACTGGAACGTCAGGAAGGGATCGCGCGGGTGGACGCGCGAGACGCGGCCGATGAGGACGTCGGGCGGGAACACGGCGCTTGTGGGCGAGGTATAGACCAGGTCGCCGGGGACGAGGCCGGCCTCCGCGCTCAAGTAGTTCATGCGCAGCCGCGGGCCGTCCCCGCCCTGCACCAGGCCTTCCAGCGTGCCGGAGGACAGGTACGCCGCGACAAAGGAGCCCTTGTCGGTCAGCAGAAGGACGGTCGAGACCTCCGGGCGCACGTCCACGACCCGGCCGACCGCCACCAGCTTGCCGTCCTGGGGCCCGAGAACGGCGTCCCCGGGCGACACCCCGCGGTCGGAACCGGCGTCCACGGCGAGGCTGCGGTGCCAATGGTCGGGATCGCGCCGCATGACGTGGGTCCACAGGGGCGCGCGGGCGCGCGGCGGCGTCAGCCCCAGGTCGGTCCGCAGGCGCTCGTTCTCGAGCGACAAGGCCAGCACCGCGGTCTTGAGCCAGGCATCGCGGCGCAGCTCCCCGCGCAGACGCTGGTTCTCGACGTCAGCCGCGATGAGCCCTCGGACGCGGGCCGGCGCTCCGGCCAGGCGCCGCCAGCTTTTCTCCCCCTGGTAAGCGAGCGGGTCGAGCGCGTAGCCGACCGCGGCCTTGACGGACCGAGCGGGCGGCGACAGCGGCAAGGACAGCAGCGTCAGGCAGAGAACGGACAGTGCGGCGGCGACGTAGTGCGCAATCCGCGTTTCGCGTTGCATGAACGTCCGGCCCGACGGAGGCGCGGTCCGCTCTTACGAGCGGTAACGATAGGACGTGACGAAGTCGGGGCGCCGGTCCATGATGTTGTCCAGCTCCTCGAGGAACTTCCCCGTCCCGAGCGCGACGCAGCTCAATGGGTCCGCGGCCCGATGCACCGGGAGTTCGGTCTCCTGCCGGATGAGGTCCGGAAGACCCCTCAGCAGCGACCCTCCCCCCGCGAGCATGATCCCGCGGTCCACTAAATCCGCAGCCAATTCCGCCGGAGTCTCCTCCAGCGTGTTCTTGATGACGTCGAGGATGAGCTGCACGGGCTCCATCAGAGCCTGGCGAACCTCCTCCGACGTGATGAGGACCGTCTTGGGCAGGCCCGTGGCCTGGTCCCGGCCCTTGACCTCCATGGTCTTCTCCTCCTTGAGCGGGAAGACCGAGCCGATCTGAATCTTGACCTCCTCGGCGGTGGTCTCCCCGATCAGGAGGTTGTACTTGCGTCGAAAGTGAATCATGACGGCCTCGTCCATCTCGTCGCCCGCGATGTCGAGCGACTTGGAGACGACCAAGCCTCCCAGCGAGATGACGGCGGCCTCCGTGGTGCCGCCGCCGATGTCCACGATGAAGTTCCCGTGCGGCTCGGAGATCGGCAGATCCGCGCCGATGGCGGCGGCCATGGGCTCCTCGATGAGGTAGACCTGCCGGGCGCCGGCCTGCTCGGCCGACTCCTGGACGGCGCGGCGCTCCACCTCGGTGATGCCGGAGGGGATGCCGATGACGACCCGCGGATGCAGAAGGGAACGGCGGTTGTGCACCTTGCGGATGAAGTACTTGATCATCTCCTGCGTCACCTCGAAGTCGGCGATGACTCCGTTCTTGAGCGGCCGCACGGCGATGATCGACGAGGGCGTGCGCCCCAGCATGCGCTTGGCCTCGGCGCCGATGGCCAGCACGCGGCGCGACTCCCGGTCGATGGCCACGACCGAGGGCTCCCTCAGCACGATCCCCTGGCCCTTGACGTAGACCAGGGTGTTGGCCGTGCCTAGATCGATGCCCATGTCGTTGGAGAACAGACCGAAGAGGAAATCGAGCATGCCGCTGCCCCTAGACGAGCATGATCAGGCCGCGCTTGGCGTTGTCGCCCAGACGGGGCTCCAGGCGCAGGATGCGCGTGTAGCCGCCCGGACGCTGGGCGTAGCGCGGCGCCAGGACGTCGAAGAGCTTGTGGTAGGCGTCCTTGTCCTGAATCTGGGGCCGCACCATGAAATGCTCGCCCTTCTTGGCATGGGTGATGAGCTTCTCGGCGAAGGGACGCAGCTCCTTGGCCTTGGCGACCGTGGTCTCGATGCGCTCGTGCTTGAACAGGCTCGTCGCCATGTTGCGCAGCAGCGCGCGCCGGTGCGAACTCGTCACCCCGAGCTTGCGCCGGCCCAGCGTTTTGGTGGCCATGGGAGACTCCTTAGGCGGGCTGGCCGACCTGCATGCCCAGGGACAGGCCCATGTCCTTGAGGCGGTCCTTGATCTCGTCCAAGGACTTCCTGCCGAAGTTCTTGACGGCGAGAAGCTCCTCGTCCCGCTTGGAGACGAGCTCGCCGATGGTGCGGATGCGGGCCACCTTGAGGCAGTTGGAGGCGCGCGAGGACAGCTCGATCATCTCGATGGGCTGGCCGAGGATGTCGCGCAGCTTGGGGTCGAGTGCCGCGCCGGCCATCACGGCGTCGCCCGGGCCGCCGTCGCCCTCGAAGCCGCCCGCCGCCGACGCCGGCTCGGCCTGCTCCTCCTCCGGGATGAAGATGTTGAGCGACTCGCGCAGCAGCTTGGAGGACTGGATGAGCGCCTCGGCCGGGTTGAGGGAGCCGTCGGTCCAGATTTCGAGGATCAGGCGGTCGTAGTCGGTCACCTGGCCGACGCGCGCGTTCTCCACGTCGTAGTGGACCTTGACGACCGGCGAGAACAGGGCGTCGACCGGCAGGAAGCCCGCCGCCCACTGGTTCTGCTGGCGCAGCTCCTCGGCTGGAACGTAGCCGCGGCCCTTGGAGACCTCGATCTCCATCTCCAGCTTGCCGCCGGCCTCGAGGTGGGCCAGGACCAGGTCCTTGTTGACGATCTCGACGTTGGCGTTGCCCTCGATCTGGGACGCGCTCACGCGGCCCTCCTTGCCGGCCTTGAGGTAGAGCGTCTCAGGGCCGTTGGAGAACAGCTTCAGGCGCAGCTTCTTGAGGTTGAGGAGGATGGTCATGACGTCCTCCTTGACCCCGGACAAGGCCTGGTACTCGTGCGCGGCCTTCTCGACGCGCACGGCGGTCACCGCGGCCCCCTCCAGGCTGGAGAGCAGCACGCGGCGCAGGGCGTTGCCCACGGTGTGCCCGTAGCCGCGCTCGTAGGGCTCGGCGACGAACTTGGCGTAGACGTCGGACAGGGTCTTCTCGTCCACGGACAGCTTCTGCGGCAGGATCAGTTCCTTGTAGGCCATGGTCTGTGTTCTCCGGGTTCCTCTGAGAGGTCAGCGCGAATAGTACTCGATGATGAGCTGGTCGTTGATCGGGAAGGACATCTCGCCGCGCTCGGGCGGGCGGAGCACCTTGGCGGACAGGACGCCCTCGTCGAACTCCAGGAAGCTCGGGCGGTTGCTGAGCTTCTTGGCCGTGTCGAGACTGAGCTTGACGTTGACGTTCTCCTTCAGCTTCGGGCTGAGGGCCACGACGTCCCCCGCCTTGACCGCGTAGGACGGGATGTTGACCAGCCGGCCCGACACCCGAACGTGCCCGTGCTTGACGAACTGGCGCGCGGTGCGCAGCGAAGTGGCCACGCCCATGCGGCGGACGACGTTGTCGAGCCGAAGCTCGAGAGAGCGCAGCAAGTGGTCTCCCGAGGCCTCGCGGGCCTTGGACGCCTCGGCGACGCGGCGTTCGAAGGGGCGCTCGTTCATCTGGATCATCCGGCGCAGCTTCTGCTTCTCGCGCAGGCGGATGGCGTAGGCGGAGGGCTTACCGCGCTGCGGCTTGGCCATGCCGGGCGTGCCGGGCTTCTTCTCGAAGACGCACTTGGTGTAGCACTTGTCGCCCTTCAGGAACAGCTTCTGCTGCTCCCGGCGGCACAGCTTGCAGACGGCGTCGGTGTAGCGCGACATCTCTTAAACCCTCCTGGCCTTGGGCGGACGGCAGCCGTTGTGAGGCAAGGGCGTGACGTCCTTGAGGCTGACGACAAGGAGACCCGCCGAGCCGAGCGAACGCACCGCGGTCTCGCGGCCGGGCCCGGGACCCTTGATGAAGACGGCGACCTGCTTGACCCCCATCTCCATGGCGCGCTTGGCCACCTTGCCGGCGGTCACGCCGGCCGCGAAGGGCGTCCCCTTCTTCGTGCCGCGAAAGCCCGAGCCGCCCGCGGTCGCCCAGGCGAGAACGTCGCCGCGGTCATCGGTCAGCGTCACGACGGTGTTGTTGAAGGAACACTGGATGTGGACCTTGGCGAAGGTCAGCGACTTCCAGGCCCGCTTGCGGGGCGCGGCCGAAGGCGCGGCCTTTGCGGCGGGGGCGGTCTTCTCGTCAGCCATGATTCAATCTCCTGTCAAAACGGTTCGTCACGCCTTCCCGGTCGGCGAGGCGGCCTTGCCCACGCCCACGGTCTTGCGGCGGCCGCGGCGGGTGCGCGCGTTGGTGCGCGTGCGCTGGCCGCGCGCGGGGAGGCTGCGTCGGTGCCGGTGGCCGCGGTAGGAGCCGATTTCCGTCAAGCGCTGCATGTTCGCCTGGATCTCCCGGCGCAGCTCGCCCTCGACCCGGTACTCCTTGGTCAGCAGCGTGTTGATGAGGCCGATCTGCTGCTCGCTCAAGTCCTTGACCCGGGTTTCCGGCTTGACCATGCCGCTGAGCTTGGCGAGGACCTCGCCGGCGCGGGTCTTGCCCACGCCGTAGATCAGCCGCAACGCCACGTCGATCCGCTTGCCCTTGGGAAGATCCACTCCGGACACACGCGCCATATCTCTCTCCTTTCCTCGTCCCGATGCGTTCTCAGCCCTGCCGCTGCTTGTGCTTCGGGTTGGAGCACAGCACGCGCACGACGCCGTCGCGCTTGACGATCCGGCATTTCTGGCATATGGGCTTGACGCTTGCTCGCACTTTCATGGTGGCCTCGTCCTACTCCCGATAGATGATGCGCCCCCGCGTCAAATCGTAGGGGGACAGCTCGATGCGGACCCGGTCTCCGGGCAGGATTTTGATGTAGTGCATGCGCATCTTGCCGGAAATGTGGGCCAGGACGACCTTGCCCGGGGCGATCTGCACGCGGAACATCGCGTTGGGAAGCGCCTCCAGGATGCTGCCTTCGACTTCGATCTTTTCTTCCTTCGTCATGAGAGTTTTTGCCCGGCGGGCAGGGTCAGGATTTCAGCCTCCCGCTCCGTGACCGCGACGGTATGCTCGAAATGCGCCGAGAGCCGGCGGTCCTTGGTGACCGCGGTCCAGCCGTCGGCCAGGGTCTCGACCTCGGGGCCGCCGAGGTTGACCATGGGCTCGATGGCCAGGGTCATGCCGGCCTTGAGCCGGAGTCCCGACCCGGGCCGGCCGTAGTTGGGCACGGGCGGATCCTCGTGGAGGGCGCGGCCGATGCCGTGCCCCACGAATTCGCGCACCACCGAGCAGCCGGCGGCTTCGGCGTGCCCCTGGACCGCGGCGCCAATATCTCCCAGGCGCGCGCCGGCCCTCGCCGCGGCGATGCCGCGCTCCAGGGACTCCCGGGTCACGCGCAGGAGGCGCGCGGCCTCCTCGCAGACGCGGCCCACGCCCACGGTCACCGCCGCGTCGGCGTACCAGCCGTCGACCACGCAGCCGAAATCCAGGCCGACGAGATCGCCTTCCCTAAGAACGCGGGCGTCGGAGGGAATGCCATGGACGACCTCATGGTTGACCGAGACGCAGATCACCGCGGGAAAGCCGTGGTAGTGGAGGAACGCGGGCTTGACTCCACGAGCCTTGAGCTCCGCGCGCGCCTGGCGGTCGATCTCGCCCGTGGTCAGGCCCGGGGCGACGCGCGCCGCGAGCGCGGCGAGGACGTCGCCGACCACGCCGCCCGCGCGGCGCATGAGCGCGATCTCCGCGGGACTCTTGACCTCGGCGGCTTTGCTCGTCAGCATGGACGGCGCCCTCCGCGCGCGGACGAGAGGACGGCCGAGAGCGCGGCCTCGACCTCGTCGGGCGAGCGCGCCGCGTCGATCTCGTGGAAAACGCCCTCGGCCTTGTAGTAGACGGCCAGGGGCGCGGTGAGGTCCTCGAAGACCGATAAGCGCTTGACGGCCGTCGCCTCGGCGTCGTCGGCGCGCTGGACGACCTTGCCGCCGCAGCGGTCGCAGACGCCCTCGGCCTTGGGCGGCCGGCTGAGGACGTTGTAGACCTCGCCGCAGGAGGCGCAGACGCGGCGGGAGGTCATGCGGCGCACGGCCTCGGCCTTGGGCAGGACGAGGGAGCAGACCAGATCCACGGCGGAACCCGAGGCGGCCAGGAGCCGGCCCAGAGCGCGGGCCTGGTCGATGTTGCGCGGGAATCCGTCGAGCAGGAAGCGCGCTCCCGGCTTGAGGCGCGCGGCCACCATCTCGGTGACGACGCCGTCGGGGACCAGGCGGCCGGCGTTGACGTAGCCCTGCGCCTTGAGGCCGAGCGGCGTGCCCTCGGCCATCTCGGCGCGAAAGAGATCCCCCGTCGCCAGGTGCTGGAAGCCGTACTTGCCGGCCAGGCGCTTGGACTGCGTGCCCTTGCCCGAACCCGGCGCGCCGAGGAGGACGACGATCACGCCGTGCCTCCCTGCCCGATGTTGAACCAGCGCCCTTGGATGCGTCCTTTCTTAAGAAAGCCCTCGTAGTGGCGCATGATGAGGTGCGCCTCGACCTGTCCCATGGTGTCGAGGGCCACGCCGACCGCGATGAGCAGGGAGGTTCCGCCGAAGAAGAAGGGAACGCTGAAGTTGCGCCGCAGCACGTCGGGCAGGACGGCGATCGCGGCGACGAAGAGCGCGCCGCCGAGCGTGATGCGCTCGAGGACCCACTCGATGTGCTTGGCCGTGGGCGCTCCCGGGCGGATGCCGGGGATGAAGCCGCCCGACTTCTTCATGTTCTCGGCCAGGTCGTCGGGATTGATCGACACCGAGTTGTAGAAATAGCAGAAGAAGATGATCAAACCCGCGTACAGGAGGTCGTAGATCCAATTCCCCTGGTTGATGACTTCCTGCACCTTCTGGGCCCATTCGGACTGCGAGTAGAACATCGAGGCCGTCAGCGGCACCTGAATCAGCGAGACCGCGAAGATGACGGCAATGACGCCGCTCTGGTCCACCTTGAGCGGGAGGTAGCTCTGCGTGCCCCCGTACATGCGCCGGCCCACGACGCGCTTGGCGTACTGGACCGGGATCTTGCGCTGGGCGGTCTCGACCCAGACGACGCTCAGGGTCACGGCGGCCAGGGCGGCCACGATGGCCAAGGCCGTGAGCAGTCCCATCTCCTCCAGGCGCACCAGCTCGAAGAGGTTCATGGTCGCCGCGGGCAGGCGCTCGACGATGCCCGCGAAGATGATGAGGGAGACGCCGTTGCCGATGCCCTGCTCGGTCATCTGCTCGCCAAGCCACATCACGAAGATCGTGCCGGCCGTGAGCGTCAGCACGGTGACGCAGTAGAACCACGCGTCGGGGCTGATGACCACCGGCACGTTGCCCGGCGTGGGCATCTTGGTGATGGCCAGGGTCAGACCGAAGGACTGGAAGACGGCCAGGGCCAGGGTCAGGTAGCGCGTGTAGGAGTTGAGCTTGCGCCGGCCCAGCTCCCCCTCCTTGGCCAGGCGGTCGAGAACGGGAAAAACGTGCGCGCCCTGGAGGAGACTGACGATGATGGACGCGTTGATGTAGGGCATGACGCCCATCGAAAAGATGGAGAAGTGCCCGAGCGCTCCGCCCGAGAAAGTGTTCAGGAAGCCGAGCAGGCCTCCGGACTGGGCGTTGAAAATCGCGCGGATGGCGTCGCCGTTGACGCCCGGGATGGGCACGGAAGCGCCCACCCGGAAGACGGCCAGAGCGCCGAGGGTGAAGCCGATCCGGCGGCGCAGGTCAGGGACGTCGAAGAGTTCCGTGAATCCGGGCATGCCTAGTCGACCCTTCGGGCCAGAATCTCCGCCCGGCCGCCGGCCTTCTCGATCTTCTCTTTGGCGCCGCGCGAGAACGCATGGGCGCTGATCCGAAGGGCGCGCTGGAGCTCGCCGTCCCCCAGGACCTTGACGAGCCTTCGCCCCTTGACGAGACGGTGGATGCGCAAGTCCTCGAGGGACACCTCGTTCTTGTTCTTGAAGACGCGGTCGATGGAGGCCAAGTCCACCACCTGATAGACGACCTTGAAGGGACCGTTGGTGAAGCCGCGCTTGGGGATGCGGCGCAGGAGCGGCGTCTGGCCGCCCTCGAAGCCGACGAGCTTGCCGTCGCCCGAGCGCGAGCGCTGGCCCTTTTGCCCGCGAGTGGCGGTCTGGCCGGTGCCGGAGCCTTCGCCCATGCCCAAGCGGACGGGACGGCGGCGGGAGCCGGGGGCCGGCTTGAGATTGGAAAGCGTCACGCTGTTCATGTCGTTCACCGGGTTCATGGGGGCGCTCTCACTTGCCGCGGAGCTTGGCGACGTCCTCGCGCGTGCGCAGGCTCTGGAGGGCCTCGAACGTCGCGCCGACGGCGTTGAAGGGGTTGGAGGAGCCCAGGTTTTTGGTCAGGACGTTCTTGATGCCCGCGGCTTCAAGGACCGCGCGCACGCCGCCGCCCGCGATGACGCCGGTGCCGGGGGCGGCGGGCTTCATCCAGACCTTCCCGGAGCGGAACTTGGCGATGATCTCGTGCGGGATCGTGTCGTGGACCAGCGGGAACTTGATCAGGCTCTTGCGCGCCTGGGCGTTGCCCTTGAGGATCGCGGCCTGAACTTCCTTGGCCTTGCCCAGCCCGAAACCGACCTGGCCCGCGCCGTCGCCGACCACGACCAGGGCGGAGAAAGAGAAGCGCTTGCCGCCCTTGACGACCTTGGCGACGCGGTTGATGGCGACGACGGTCTCCTTGAAGCCGCCCTCCTCGCGGGGGTTGTCGCGGCGGCGCAAGCCGCGCGGACCGCGACGCTCGCCGCGCTCCATCGGGGCAGGCGGCGGCGGAACGACGGGCTGCTGGGGGACCGTCTCGGCGGGGGTCGTCTGGGTCTCGGTCATCGCGCGCATCTCCTCAGAACTCAAGTCCGGCCGCTCGGGCGGCGTCGGCCAGGGCCTTGACCCGGCCGTGATAGACGTAGGCGCCGCGGTCGAACATGACCTTGGTGACGCCGGCTTTGCGGGCCTTGGCCGCGATCGCCTCGCCCACCTTCTTGGCGGCCGCGAGGTTCTTGGCCGATTTGGCCGCCCCGCGCAGATCCTTGTCCAGGGAGGAGGCGGCGGCGAGCGTGACGCCCTTGGCGTCGTCGATCACCTGGGCGTAGATGTACTTAAGGCTGCGGTGCACCGACAGGCGCGGCCGCTCGCCGCGGTGCGCGAACAGGTGCCGGCGCGTGGCGGCCCGGCGGTGCTGAAAACGGGTCCACTTGTCCTTCATGGCTATTTCTTTCCTCCGGCGCCCGCGCCCGCGGCCGTCTTGCCGGCCTTCCTGCGGACGTACTCGCCCTGATAGCGGATGCCCGTGCCCTTGTACGGTTCGGGCTTGCGCAGGCCGCGAATTTTCGCGGCGGTCTCTCCGACGAGGTCCTTGTCCGGGCCGGACACGGTGATCAGGGTCCGCTTGGCGTCAACGGCGACCGAAACGCCCTTGGGAACGGCGAAGACGACCGGGTGCGAGCGCCCCAGCGCCAGGGTCAGCGTCTGTCCGGCGACCTCGGCCCGAAAGCCGAGGCCGTGCACCTCGAGCGCCTTCGCGTAGCCGGAGGCCACGCCCTGGAGGGCGTTGTTGACCCGCGCGCGCGTCATGCCCCAGACCGCGGCGGCGTCGCGGGCCGCGGCGACGTCGGCGGTCAGCAGAACGCGCCCATCCTTGATCTCGGCTTTGACGTAGGGGTGCAGAGGCTCGCGGAGCTCCCCTTTGGGACCCTTGGCGGTGACCGCGCCGGAGTCCAGCTTGACCTGGACTCCGCTGGGGATGACGACGGGCTGCTTGCCGATTCTAGACATGACGCTTACCAGACCTGGCAGAGGATCTCTCCGCCGACCTTCTTTTCCTTGGCCTGGCGGTCGGTCATGACGCCCTTCGAGGTGGAGAGGATCGTCACGGCGAAGCCGCCGCGGGCGCGGGGGACGTCGTCGTAGGAGCTGTACACGCGCAGGCCCGGCTTGGACACGCGCTGGATGCCCCGGATGACGGCCTCGCGGGCTGGGGAGTATTTAAGGAAGACGCGGATGGTGCCGCGCTTGTTGCCCCCATTGTAGAGGGACTTGAAGTTGGCGATGAAGCCCTCGTCCTTGAGCACGCGGACGAGCTCGAGCTTCAGCTTGGACATGGGCACGTCCAGCCGGTCCTTTTGGCGGAGGTTGGAGTTGCGGATGCGCGTGAGGAGGTCGGAGATAGGGTCCATAGTCGCCTTACCAGGAGGATTTTTTCACGCCCGGCAGCAGGCCGCCGTGCGCCATCTTGCGCAGGCACAGGCGGCACAGGCCGAAGTCGCGGTAGTACGCCCGCGGCCGGCCGCAGATCTGGCAGCGATTGCGGTGCCGCGTCGAGAACTTGGGAGTCTTCGTCATTTTCGCGCGCCAAGCGGTGGTCGCCATGGTCAGTTCCTCCCCGCCGCGGCGGCCTGCTTGAACGGCATCCCCAGCTCGCGCAGCAGGTCGAGGCTGAGGGCGTCGCGGCCCCCGTCGATCACGAACGAGATGTTCATGCCCCGCTGGCGGAGCACGCGCTCGGCCTTGAGCTCTGGAAAGATCATCTGCTCCTTGAGGCCGAGGTTGAAGTTGCCCGAGCCGTCGAAGCCGCGCGGCTCCAGGCCACGGAAGTCCCGGATGCGCGGGATGGCCACGGTGATGAGGCGGTCCAAGAACTCCCACATGTGGTCGCCGCGCAGCGTCACGCGCACGCCGATGGGCATGCCCTCGCGCAGCTTGAAGTTGGAGATGGACTTGGCGGCGCGGCGCACCTGCGGCCACTGCCCCGTGATCAGGGCCAGCTCCTCGCGGGCGGCGTCGAGCATCTGGATGTTGTCGCGAGCCTCGGACACGCCGACGTTGACGACGATCTTGCCCAGCCGCGGAACCTGATGAGGATTGCGCAGGCCGTGGCGCTCCATCAGAGCGGGGACCACCGCGTCCTTGTAGCGCGCCTTGAGGCGCGGCGCGGAATGCGGGAGCTCGCGCCCCGCGGCGTTGACCTCGAACGCCGGGCCGGCGGCCTTGGAGGCCTGCTTCTCCAGCCCCGCCTTTTTGGCGGCGGCGGCCTTGGCCTTGGCCTTATCGTCGAGAACTTTTTCAGCCATGATTCATCCTTCTTAAGCGGCGGCGATCGTCTCGCCGGACTTGACGGCCACGCGGACCTTGCTCCCGTCGGGGAGGGTTTTGGTCCGCGTGCGCGTGGGTTTGCTGGTCTTGGGGTCCACCAACATCACCTTCGAAATGGGAAGGGGGGCCTCCTTCTTGACCAAGCCTCCGACGTCGGTCTGGGTCGCGCGCTGATGGCGGGTCACGATGTTGATTTTCGAGACGAGCACGCGCGCGGACGAGAACGCGTCCCCGGCGATCACCCGGAGAACCTCCCCAACCCTGCCTTTGTCGCGGCCCGAGATCACCATCACGCGGTCCTTCCTGCGAATCTTGAGCTTCATACGACCTCCGGGGCCAAGGACAGAATCTTGAGGAACTCGCGGTCGCGCAACTCGCGCGCCACGGGTCCGAAGACACGGGTGCCCTTGGGCTCGTTCTTGTCGTCGATCAGACAGGCGGCGTTGTCGTCGAAGCTGACGTAGGAGCCGTCGGGACGGCGCAGGTTGCGCTTGACGCGCACCACGACGGCCTTGACCACCTGGCCCTTCTTGATCGCTCCGTTGGGGAGCGCGTCCTTGACCGTGCAGACGATCACGTCGCCCAGCGAGGCGTAGCGGCGGTAGGAACCTCCCATGACGTGGAAGCACTGCAGGATGCGGGCGCCCGAGTTGTCGGCCACGTTGAGCATGGTTCGCAGCTGGATCATGGTCGCCTCCCACGGCGATGGATGCGACCATTTCCTCGGTTATCCTCGGTCATGTCAGGCCGCCTTGGCCGCGCCCTTAAGGACGCGCACGACCCGCCAACGCTTGGTCTTGGAGAGGGGGCGCGTGCTCGCGATCCGCACGAGGTCGCCCTCGCGGGATTCGTTGGCCTCATCGTGGGCGTGGAACTTGGAGCTCCGGGTCATGACCTTGCCGTAGAAGGCGTGCCGCACGGAGCGGGCCACGCGGACGACGCGGGTCTTGTCCATCTTGTCGGAGACGACCACGCCGTCCAAGGTCTTGCGGGCGCCGCGATCGGCGGCGGGAGCGTCGGAGAGGGGCTTCGTCACTTCGCGGCCTCCTTGCGGCGGATGAACATCTTCAAGCGCGCGATCTGCCGGCGGACCCGGCCGAGCTCCATCGGGTCCTTGAGGGCAGACACGCGGTGCTGAAACTCGAGCTGGGCGCGATGGGCGACGGCCCGGCCCAGCTCGTTCTTGAGCTCGGCCGGCGCCAGGGTCGCGGGGTCCTGGTCCTTCGTTTTCTTTGGCATCTAGGCCTCGACCCTTCGGGCTCGGCACAGATGCGGCTGAGGAATATCTATTAGCATCTAGACGTGCTCCCGCGCGATGAACTTGGTGCGGATGGGCAGCTTGTAGGAAGCGTTGAGGAGGGTCTTCTCGGCCTCCGCGCGGGTCAAGCCCTCGACCTCGAAGAGGACGCGCCCGGGGCGCACGACCGCGGCCCAGTGGTCGGGAGCGCCCTTGCCCTTGCCCATGCGCGTCTCCGCCGGGTGCTTGGTGACCGCCTTGTCCGGGAACACCCGGGTCCAGAGCTTGCCGCCCTTCTTGAGGTGGCGGCTGATGGTGACGCGGGTCGCCTCGATCTGGCGGGCGGTGACCCACTTCGGCTCGAGCGCTTTGAGGCCGAACTCGCCGAAGGCGAGGGTCACGCCGCGCTTGGCCGGCCCCTTGATGCGGGGATGGCTGTGCGGCTTGCGGTATTTGACGCGCTTGGGCATCAGCATCTTACTTGGCTCCCTCGGCCTTCTCGACGACGGCCTGCAGCTCCGGCGACAGCGAGGGGGTGCTCGCGCCGGAGCCGCTCTCCACGGCCATGGCGGCGGCGGCCAACGCGGCCTCCTTCTTGGCCATCTGCTGGAGCTCCTTGAAGCTCTTGACGAAGTGCTGCTTCTTGAAGATCCAGACCTTGACGCCGATGAGGCCGGCCGTGGTCACCGCCTCGGCCGTGCCGTAGTCCACGTCGGCGGCGTAGGTGTGCAGGGGCACGCGGCCCTCGCGCGCCCACTCGCGACGCGCGATCTCGGCGCCGTTGATGC
>JACQPJ010000018.1 GCA_016207605.1 Elusimicrobiota bacterium | reverse complement strand
GCTCCAGGATTGGCGGTGAATCCCGGGAAGAGGGCGTTGACTGCGTGCCCGTACGCCCCCCCGAGCATGGCCCCGAGAAAGAGGGAGGGGGCGAACACCCCGCCGGCCCCTCCCGATCCAAGGGTCAGGGGGGTGGCCACGAGCTTGGCGAAGAAGAACAGGAGGAAGACGCCCAGGGCGAACCGGCCATTGAGGCCCTCCTCCACCACTTGCATCCCGGTCCCGTAGATCCCGGGCGCCAGCACGCCCAGCATCCCCACGCACAGCCCGCCGATCGCCGGCTTGAACGCCTCCCGCACCCGCCATCGCTCGAACCGGTCCCCGCAGAACTCGAGCACCCGGACGAACGCCGCTCCCGCGAGGCCCGCCAACACGCCCAGGGCGACGTACAGGAGCATCTCGCGGGCGCTCACGAGCTCGTAGGGGGGGACGAGGAAGGCCGGGAAGTTGCCTAGGATCCAGCGGGAGACGATGGCCGCGGTCACCGAGGAGAGGATGACGAGACTGAAGTCGGCCGTGAAATGGCCCACCAGGATCTCGAGAGCGAACATCGCGCCGGCGATGGGCGCGTTCAGCGTGGCGGCCACCCCACCCGCCGCGCCGCAGGCGGCGAGGGTGATGATCCGCTGGTCCGACATCTTCAGGAACTGCCCCAGCGTCGAGCCGAGGCCGGCCCCCAATTGGACGACGGGGCCGATCTGCCCGCCCGATCCTCCGGAGCCGAGGGTGATGGTCGCGGAGAGGGCCCGCATCCCCGAGACGAACCCCGAGACCCTCCCCCCCTTCAGCGCGATGGCCGCCATCACGTCGGGAACGTCGTGGCTCCGCGCCTCCCGGGCCAGCCGGTACATCACGAGCCCTACCACCAGCCCGCCTGCCACGGGGGGCAGCACCGTGGAGGCCGGGCCCAGGACGGGCCCGCCGGCCTCGAAGGAGAGATGCGTGATCCACCCCAGGACACGAAGGAAGAGGACACAGGAGAGGCCGGTCGCGAGCCCGACGAGGACGGCGACGCCGGTAAGGGAGGCCCCTTCGGGTATGCGGGGATGGGTGGCGAGGTCGAGGAGCCGCCGGCGCAGTGCGCGAAGGGGCTTCCGGTGCCCTTCCTTCGCCTCGGGCGCTGCCTCCATCTGTCCTCCGCTTCAGAGAGCGCGTGCCTCCCGGTCACGGCGCCGCGGGACGCACGCGGCCCCGCGCCCAGGCGAGGAAGCGCTCGGCTTGCTGCACGACCTCTTCGGCCTCGCGCTGCGAGAAGAGCCGGCTCTCGTACTCGACCACGTTCTTTCGCGCAAGGATTCGCCGAAGGTGCGCCAGGGCAGCCGACCGATCCTGACCCGGCCCGCCCAGCAGGTCAAGGACATCCTCGTGGCGCTCGCCCGCACTGCGGAGGCCGCGTTCGAAGACCAGCACGGCATCCGCCCCGGCTATCCCCGCATGAATGGCCGACAGGGCTGCCGCGTTCCAGCGCCGGCTCGCAATGTTCTCGAGGGCGGATCGCAAGAACTCCTCGGCCTTGGCCAGATAATTGGCGTGAGCTGACCGGTCTTCCCGCCGGCTGCTCACTCGCCTGGGAGTCATCTACCGCAGGACCTCGCTGAGCGACTCCCCGGCAATCACCCAGCCCGCCTCCACGATCTCCCTCGCCAGCCCGTCCCGCCGTCGGTACCGGCGAGCGAATTCGACCGCCGGGAGCACCATCAGCGAAAACCGCCTGCCGAACTGCCGACGGAGACCAGCGGTGGCCTCCGCGAGATTGCGCTCAGCCTCTGCCGAAGCCGCCGCGCTCGCCGTGAGGCACAGCAGGTCAATGTCGCTCTCCGGCCCCGCCTCCCCTCGGGCCATGCTACCGAAAAGGACCACCGAGCGGACCCGGGCCCCCGCAGCCTTCTGCACCGCTTCCCCCACCTCGGCGAAGAATCCGGCCTCCGCGTCGAACAGGGGGCGGAGCCCTCTCCGGACTAGCCAGTGGTCTTCGTTCAACCGGTACGTGATCGCAGGCCCGTGTCGCACCCCCTGGACCATCCCACGCGCGGCCAGCGCCCGAAGCGCCCGGTGAACGGCTGGGTGCGAGACCTGGATGGCCCGGCCGATCGCTCGGCCGGTATGTTCGCCTCTCCCGCGGCAGAGATAGCGCAGGATCCGGACGTGGGGAGTGCCGCCCAGGGCCTCGTCGAGAACCTCCCCAACGCCCGCGCTGTACTTGTGGTTTCTCATAGTTCCAAATGGTACCAGATATTTCCGAACTTCTCAAGCGGTAACTCCCCGCCATGGCGTGACGGCTTCGGCCCCGCAGGTCCGGACTGGGCCCTTGTAGCAAGCCAATCCCACGGAACCGCAGCCAGGGTGAGGCGTGTTTACTCGACCGTGACGCTCTTGGCCAGGTTGCGGGGTTGGTCCACGTCGCAGCCCTTCCGGACGGCGATGTGGTAGGCCAGGAGCTGGAGCGGGATGGTCATGAGGGCGGGGCTCGTCAGGCGGGAGGAGCGGGGGACGCTGAGACAG
>JACQPJ010000001.1 GCA_016207605.1 Elusimicrobiota bacterium | reverse complement strand
CCACCCGCCCGTTCGTCCACGGCGCGTGAGGCTGCGTGGGGTAGGGCACGATCCCGTTCTCGGCCAGGAACCGCTGGAACGCGGCGCTGGTGAACGCCGAGCCGTGGTCGAACTTCCACACCAGCGGCAGGCGGCCCATGCGCTTCATGATCGAATACGCGTGCGCCAGCGCCGCCTCGGCCGTCTCCCCGCGGCAGAGCTCCCAGCCCAGCCGAAAGCCCGACATCTCGTCGATCGTCCGTATCAGCAGCCAGCCCCACCCCAGCCTCACGAAATCAGAGGACCACATCACGTCGCGCTTGAGGAAGCGCGTGCGCCGCGTATGCGGCTGCTTCACGCGCTTGGGCCTCGGCCCTCGAAGCTCCCGCAGGATCTTCGCCACGCTCGCCGCGCTGATGCCTACGATATGCGCGATAGCGCGAGCATCCCACGTGGACCGGTAGCGCCGGTCCAGCTCGACGACCCTGCGCCGCGCTTCCTCGCTGATCCTCATCTTGCGGGTTCCTGCCCCCCTGAGCTTCCCAGCGGCCCAGCGCCAGTGGGTGCTCCGGGTGATTGCCCAGCACCGGGCAAAGACCCCGGAACAGACGCCGCGGGCTCGCTCAAGGGCCCACTCCCGCAGGTAGAGCGCTCTCGTCTCTGGCTTCGCATGCCGTTTTTTTTAGACCCCACCCTGGGAATCGGCCCCCAGGCGTTGCGCTGGATAATCCTGCGGGCCACCTCCGACATCAGCCGCCACCGGTCCCGCTCCTTGCGCGTCCCATTGAGCTCCTTCTCCAGCCGCTTGACCCGATCCCGCAGCTTCAGGACCTCCGCCGGCGATGACTCCTCCTTCACCCGCTTGGGCCCCGGCTTCTTGAGCTCCAGGGCTCTGAGCCCCGCTTCCCGCACCGCTCTCAGCCACCGGTAGCACAGCTCCCGCGATATCCCCGCTTCCCGGCACAACTGCTTCACCGGAACCTGCCTCGCCAGGCACAGCAAGACCAGCTCCAGGCGCTCCTGCGGGCTCGACAGCTTCTTCTGCGGTGTGTCGCTCATCGCTTGCCCCCGCACCCGCCGGGCTCGCCTCCCCCGTCGTCGCGCCCCCCGATTCTACCTCTTGCGGGGCATCCCTCAACGACACCTCCGCGTCCTTGGCCACCACCCTCAGCTCCTTGCCACCGATGTTCCCGATCAGGTACGTGGGGGCTTTGTACTCCCCAAGAGGCGGTCCGGAAGACGCCACCTTCGCGGTGTTCTCTTCCACGAGCCTCTCCACCTGCTTGGCCACCTGGAAGTACCGGTCCGCCGGCATCAGGTTCCCGATGCCCTGGTGCGGCCGCTTGTAGTTGTAATGCTCGATGTACTCCCCGATCTTCGCCTGAGCCTCCTCGAAGGTCGAGAGCGGCACCTGCGAAAGGCACTCCTGCCACAGGTTCCTCCAGAACGACTCGATCTTCCCGCACGTCTGCGGATGGTAGGGCCGGCTGCGGATGTGAGCGAT
>JACQPJ010000017.1 GCA_016207605.1 Elusimicrobiota bacterium | reverse complement strand
GGGTTTGACCGCGGCGCTGGCCTCGATGCTTCTAGCCTCCGTCAACCTCGTGGCGCAGAGCCTGTGGTCCCGGCGGGACGACGCGCGCGTGCTCAACGCCTGGTCCATGTCCGTCGGCGCGGCCATTCTGCTCCTGCTCAGCCTCGTTTTCGAGCGCGGCGGCGCTCCGGCGTGGACGCTCGCCAACGCCGCGGCGATTGTTTACCTGGCCCTGGCGGGCTCGGTCGCCGCCTTCCTGATCTACTATCGCCTCATCCGCGAGCTGGCCGCCACCGAGGTCAGCCTGATGGCGCTGATCTTCCCGGTCGTCGCGTTGGCCTTGGGCCGCGCCGTGCTGGGCGAGCGCGTGTCCCAGCGCGCGGGCCTGGGAATCGCCTTGATCCTAGGCGGCGTGGGGCTGGCGCTTTGGTCGGGACGCCTCAAGCCCGCGGCAGCGCCAGCTTGAACGTCGCCCCCTTGGGGCCGGACTCGTAAACGGCGGTGCCGCCGTTGGCTTCCAAAAGCTTGCGTGCCAGGGCCAAGCCCAGTCCCAACCCGCGGGGCTTGGCGGTGACGAAGGGCTCGAAGAGCGCGCCGCGCACCTTGGCGTCCACGCCGGGGCCGGAATCGGAGACCGCGACGAAGGCGCCGTCCTTGGACGCGCCGGTGGCGATGGCGACCTTGCCCTTGCCGCCCTGCGCCGCCGCGGCGTTGTCGAGCAGGCGGTGGAGGGCGTCGGCCAGCATGCGGGGGTCGCACTTGACGCGGACGTCCTTGGCTCCGGGCTTGAACTCGAGCTTGACGCCGGAGGGCGGCTCGTAGGAGCGGATCGCCTCCCGGATCAAGGCGTCCAAATCGCCGGTTTCCATCATGGGCTCGGCCTTGCGCGCGTAGGCCAGGATGTCGGCGATGAGGCGGTCCGCGCGGGCGACCTCGGACTCGATGATCTCGAGGTGCTTGGCGACCTTGGGGTCGGCGGCGCCGTCCAGCTTCGCCTTGACGAAATAGGCGGAGTTGTTGATCACGGCCAGGGGGTTGCGCAGCTCGTGAGCGACGACGGCGGCGATGCGGCGCACCAGCTCCTGGGGATCCTGGTCCATCACAGTCCCGGCCGCGTCATCTCCTCGGGCTTGATCCAATCGGCGAGCTGCTTCTCGGTGGCCAGCCCCAGCTTGAGCGCGGACTCCTTGAGCGTGAGGCCCTCGGCGTGCGCGAGCTTGGCGATCTTGGCCGCGGCGTCATAGCCGATGCGCGGGTTGAGCGCGGTAACGAGCATCAGCGAGCGGCGCATCAGCTCGTCGATGCGCTGGAGGTCGGGCTCGATGCCGGCCGCGCAGTGCTTCGTGAACCCGCGGCAGCCGGCCGCTAGAAGCTTGGCGGACTGCAGGAAGTCGTGGATGATGAGCGGCTTGAAGACGTTGAGCTCGAAGTTGCCCGAGGCGCCGCCGACGTTGACCGCGACGTCGTTGCCCAGGACCTGCGCGCAGATCATCGTGACGGCCTCGCTCTGCGTGGGGTTGACCTTGCCGGGCATGATCGAGGAGCCCGGCTCGTTCTCCGGGATGCGGATCTCGGCCAGGCCGGCGCGGGGGCCGGAGGCCAGCCAGCGCACGTCGTTGGCGATCTTGTTGAGCGAGCAGGCCAGGGTCTTGAGCGCGCCGTGCGCGAAGACCAGCGCGTCGTGGCCGGCCAGCGCCTCGAACTTGTCGGCCGCGGGCTTGAAGGGCAGGCCGGTGAGCTTGGCGACGCGCGCCGCCGCCTTCTTGCCGAAGTCGGGGTGCGCGTTGAGGCCCGTGCCGACGGCCGTCCCGCCGACGGCCAGCTCGCAGAGCCCGGGCAGGACCGCGTCCAGGCGCGCGAGGTCCTGGTCGAGCATCGCCGCCCAGCCGCCGATCTCCTGGCCCAGCGTCAGCGGCACCGCGTCCATCAAGTGGGTGCGGCCGATCTTGACGACCTTGGCGAATTTTCGCGACTTGGCCTTCAGGACGTCGCGCAGGCCGGCGACCGCGGGGGCCAGCTCGCGGACCAGGACCTCGGCCGCGGCGATATGCATGGCCGTGGGGAACGTGTCGTTGGAGGACTGCGACTTGTTGACGTCGTCGTTGGGATGGATCGGCTTCTTGGAGCCCAAGGTCCCGCCCGCCAGCTCGATGGCGCGGTTGGCGATCACCTCGTTGGCGTTCATGTTCGACTGCGTGCCCGAACCCGTCTGCCAGACGACGAGGGGGAAATGATCGTCGAGCCTGCCGGCGATCACCTCCTCGGCCGCCGCGACGACGAGCTTGGCCTTGTCCTGGGGCAGGAGACCCAGTTCGGCGTTGGCCAAGGCGGCCGCTTTCTTGAGAATGCCGAGGGCGCGGATCATCTCGCGCGTGAGCGTGTCGCGCCCGGCGCCGGCCTGGAAATGCATAAGGGAACGCTGGGTCTGCGCCCCCCAATAGCGGTCGGCGGAGACCTTGATCTCCCCCATGGTGTCCTTCTCGACGCGGGTCTTCATGAGCATCACTCCGGACGTAGGAAATGGCAGGTATAGCCTCTGGGATGCTTGACCAGGTAGTCCTGGTGGTAGTCCTCGGCCTTCCAGAACTTCCCCGCGGGAACGATCTGGGTCGAGACCGGCGCGGGCCATTTGCGGGACAGGTCCAGCCGCTTTTTAAAGGCCTCCGCGGCGCGGCGCTGCTTCTCGCCGTGGTAGAAGATCGCGGAGCGGTACTGGGTGCCGACGTCGTTGCCCTGCCGGTCGGGGGTCGTCGGGTCGTGCAGACGGAAGAAGTAGCCCAAAAGCTTCTCGAAAGAGAGCGCGCCGGGGTCGAAGACCACCCGCACCGCCTCGGCGTGGCCCGTGGTTCCCGTACGGACCTTCGCGTAGTCCGCGTTCGAGACGGAGCCGCCGGTATAGCCGACCTCGGTCTCGATCACGCCGGGGAGCCCGCGCAGGATGTGCTGCATGCCCCAAAAACAGCCGCCCGCCAGCTCCACTGTCTCGCGCCGCCCGCCCTTGAAGGCCGCGAGATATTTCCCGTAGCCCTCCGCCTCCATTTTCTCCAAGGGGACGAAGCGCAGGGAAGCGGAGTTGATGCAGTAGCGCAGGCGCGTCGGGCCCGGCCCATCCGTGAAGAGGTGGCCGAGGTGGTAATCGCCGCGCTTGGAGCGGACCTCGACGCGCTCCATGGAGAGGCTTTTGTCCGCCTTCTCGACGACGCCGCCCGCGGCGATGGGCCGCGTGAAGCTGGGCCAGCCCGTGCCCGAATCGAACTTGTCAAGCGAGGAGAAGAGCGGCTCGCCGCTGATCGCGTTCACGTAGATCCCGGCGGCATGGTTGTTCCAGTAGGCGTTCTTGAAGGGCGGCTCGGTGTCGGCGTTGCAGGTCACCGCGTACTGCTCCGGGGTCAGCGTCCGGCGCAGCTCCTCGTCAGGAGGTCGCGTGTAGTCGCTCATGGTCTTCTCTCGGGAGAGCGCGGCCGCCTCGCCCGCGCGGACGGACGCCGCCGGCGACAAGAGAAGCGCGGCCGCGACCCAGGCCCTCACGCGTCCATCATACCATTCGCAAATGGTAGACTGCCTCGCGTGGGCTCTTTCGACGCTCTCGGCTACGGAGCCGCGTTCGCGGCGGGATTGGCGTCCTTCTTGTCGCCCTGCGTCCTGCCCCTGGTGCCGGGCTACGTGTCCTTCATGTCGGGGCTCTCCCTGGAGGAGCTCGCGCGTGAGTCGGCGCCCGGCGCGGTCCTGAGGCACGCGGGCTGGGAGTCGGCCTGTTTCGTGGCGGGCTTCGCCTTGGTCTTCACGCTCCTGGGCGCCACGGCCTCGCAGGCCGGGCGTTTCCTGGCCCTCCATCTGCCCGTCGTTACGAAACTGGCCGGCGCCGTCATCATCCTGTTCGGCCTGCATCTGGCGGGCGTGGTCACGATCCCGTTCCTCTACTACACCAAGCGGGCGGACGCGGCGGCCTTCGCGCCGGGCTACGCCGGCTCCTTCCTGATGGGCCTGGCCTTCGCCTGCGGCTGGACGCCGTGCATCGGGCCGATCCTCTCGGGAATCCTGGCCCTGGCCGCCACGCGCGAGACCGTCGGCCAGGGCATGCGCCTGCTCTTCGTCTACTCCATGGGCCTGGGCGTGCCCTTCCTGCTGGCCGGCTTCGCCGTCGGCGGCTTCCTGCGCTTCTTCCGGCGCTACAAGCGCTACATCCGCTGGGGGGAGGTGCTGTCCGGGAGCCTGCTGACGGCGATCGGCCTGCTGATCTTCGCCGGCCGGCTGAGCTGGCTGACGCGCTTCCTACCTTCGGGCCTGGGCCGCTTCGCCTTGTGAGGCCGTCCGGATGAATAAGAGCCTCGGGATCACCGCCGCGGCCGCGCTGGCCGCGGTCCTGCTCTATGTTTTGAGCGGCGGGCCGCGGCTCCCGCCGCCGGGGGACGAGGCGGCCCCAGCCCTGTCCGGCTCGGGGCTCGACGGCGCGGCCGTGTCCCTGTCGGACTTTGCGGGCAAGGTCGTGCTGGTGGACTTCTGGGCGACCTGGTGCGACCCGTGCCGCGAGGAGATCCCCGACCTGATCCGCCTGCGCGAGCGCTTCCAAGGCCGCGGCTTCGAGGTCCTCGGCGCGTCGATGGACGAGAACGTCTCCCAGGCCTCCTCTTTCGTCAAAACCTTCGGCATCCGCTACCCCGTCATCCTCCTCGGCGGGGAGCGCGTTCCCCGAGGCTGGATCGTCCCGGGCCTGCCCGCCGCCTACCTCGTGGGCCGCGACGGGACCATCCTCAACCGCTATCTCGGCGCCAAGGATCCCGAGACCGTGGCGCGCGACGTCGAAACCGCCCTTGCGCGTTAACGCCGCCGCGCTGGCCCTGGCCCTGCTCGCGCCGGCCGCCTGGGCGGATTCCGGGCTGGACCTCCTTCCCAAGTCCGACGAGCTCTTCGCGCCCCTGCTCGCCGACCCCCGGCAGGTCCAGCTCCTCGTCTCCTACTACCGCCTGGAGGGCCAGGACGCCTCGGACGTGGCGCTCGGGCATGCCTGGGGCTTGGCGCGCTGGCGGACGGACGACGAATGGTTCTGGCAGTGGGACGTCGAGGGCATGGCTTACTCCCGCTTCAAGCTCGGCGGCGGCGTCAATGAGTTTGAGACCGTGGACTTCTTCGCCAACCTCCCGCTGGTCGCGCGCAAGGACGGAATATCGCTGAAGGTTTCCCTCTTCCATGAGAGCTCCCATCTCGGCGACGACTACATCCGCGCCACGGGCAACCAGGGCTTCCGCTATTCCGTGGAGGGCGCGCGCGCCCAGGCGTCTTGGGAGCCGGCGCGCTTCGCCCGCCTCTACGGCGGGGCGATCTACCTGCTGCACACCGTCCCCTCGCCCTCGCGCTGGTCCCTCCAATCGGGCCTGGAGCTGACCACCGACGATTTAGGCTGGTCGCCGCGGGTGCCGACCCGCCTCTTCCTGGCCCAGGATTTGCAATGGCACCAGCGCGTCCGGTGGAACATGGACTCCCGCACCGTGGCGGGCGTGAAGATCGGCCCCCGCCGGCCCTCCGCGCGCGCCCTGCGCGTCCAGCTCGGCTACTTCGACGGCCACTCCCCCTTCGGCCAGTTCTTCTCCCGCCGCGAGCACCACGCGGAAGTCTCCCTGGCTTTCGAGCTTTAGGAGTCGCGTCATAATAATATGAGTGATTTGGAGGCCCAGCTTCGAGCCGAGTTCGAGGCGCGAGGAGGGAGCAATGCCGCAGCGCATTGTGACCGACGAGCAACGAAGAAATCGGCCGAAGATGGGCCTGCCCTTGCGCCAGGGCGATTTTGGGCTGCGCCCGCGTCGCTCGTCGCTCACATACCGCAGAG
>JACQPJ010000014.1 GCA_016207605.1 Elusimicrobiota bacterium | reverse complement strand
GTTTCAGAAGCTGAGCCTCATCGACATCCTGAACCTCACGACGCGTCGGCTCAGAAAGATCAGAGACGGCGATCCGCAGCTCCTGTTCACCTTCTAAAACTTTCTTGGGACAGCTCTGGACTAAAGGTCCTACGCGACGCGGGTCTTTTGTCTTGCCGGAGATGGGCCTTTCGGCCCATGTGTAAAAACACGGTTGATGATATAGTCATGGTTGTGAAATATGCCGGTCCCGTCCCCATCATCACGGCTGTTGCCGTATTGCTTCACCCTGTTCCGATCCGGGCTTTGGAAAGCATCGCGCCGGTCGCCCGAGAGACCGCTCTGGACGCTCCCATGTTTCGCGTTCCGGACCTAGCCGATGACTTCGATCTCTCCGCGCCGGGCAGCCAAGTACCATCCGAATTGTCGGCTCTTTACTGGGGGATTGCGCAGCGCGCGACTCCCGCGCAACCCCCCCAAGAACTCGAAGCCCACAGTCGAGCCGTTCTGCGCAACATCATCGGCGTTGCGCGATCAGCCCTGCAATCCGGCCAGCCCGTCCATGCCTTGCTGACGCCGCGCCACGCCGCGGTCCTCACCGGGCGCATCGGCCTTCAATCGCAGGTTGATCTTCACGATTTGGCTGATCCCGCCAAGCATGTTCAGGTCGAGATTACGGAACGAATCCTTGACGCCCTGGAACCGGAATGGACCGGCTACGCCAAGAGCGGCCACGACTCAATCTTGCAACTCCATCGGAAGCTCGCGGAACAGTTCGATGCCGCCGCCAAGCTCTCGGTGCCTGTCCCAGCTCCAATGGTCGCCGCGGCGCCAAGCGGGGCCAACCCCGCTGTGCCTGCGGAGCGGGGGACTGCTCCAGCGCGGCTGCCGCCTCAAAGCGAGGCCGGCCTCGCCGCGTTCGAGATGAACGCGGCCGCTCTCGATCCGAAGGATCTGCGAATCCTTGCTCTGCTCATACGCCGCTGGACGGACATTGAAACTCTGTTAAGAAGGACCCGGTTGGACCGAGACAGCCTTTTTCAGTCCTTGTTGAGGCTTGAGGCTCTAGAACTCATAGTTGTTACAAGAGGACAATTTGCAGACTATGGATATGCCCAACAAGTGAGACGTCGTCTTGATGATTCCAAAAGGCGCAGCCGGCTGGGCACGCCGGCGCTCACCCCCGAACAAGAACTTGAGGCAGCCGTTTTGTTAGTCCTTGAAGAAAATACGGCGGCTTCGGCGCTTGCTCAGACCGTCGGGAACGCTGAGCCTGCCAGGCCGCAAGACAAGGACCCAACCACGGCGGCGGCTCGAGGGGGAGCCGTCAGACCCGAAGGCGGGGGCAAAACCGCGACGACGGATCGCAAAGCCAAGCGAAGGAGAGTCCCCCTAACGGCCGACGAAAAAGTCTCTATTTGGCGCGTTCTGGCGATGGCGTCCGTGGAGGAAGCTGAGGAAGCAACCGGATTAGAAAAGCAAGCCGTTTTAGTCCTGCAGGAATTCATGGCGCGTAGGTTTCTGACCACCGGAGAGGTGGAGGAAATCGCCAGCTTGGATTTAGCCAACGCGGTGAGTCTGATGGAGCACCTTAAGAGAATTGGATTAGTGGACAAAATGACGGTCCCATCTTTTGCCGCCGGCGGCAGAACCCTGTTGCGAAGCATCGACCGCGAACCTTGGCAACAGGGCACGCCGAAGACAGGCCATACCATCTACCATGCCCTAAAGCCTGTTGAATTCAGACCGCCTGCGAGGTTGCGGCCAGGCGCGGGCGCCGACGGCGGACGGATCCCTTCAACGGAAGCGTGGCGAGAATCAATTTTCGAGCTCATCGAGGGCGGAGACGTGTCGCAACTGGAAGAAGCAGGTCTGGCAAGGCCCGCCGCTCTGGCACTGCTCGAACTCAAGCACGGCCCTTTAGACCCCAGAGGACTGCAAAAAATCCAGGGGCTGAAAAGGACGGACGTGTATTCCGCTATCATGAGCGATCTCGCGCGCAACCATCTCGTGACGGGCAATAAAGTCAATATCGGAGGTCGGATGAGAACTCAATGGCGTTTAGCTTCGCGTTCAGCGTCCGAGGAGTAGGATTTTTAGCCCATCCCCGGCACGGGTCTGTCGGGCTATGTTATACTGAAGGGGACGAAATGCCCTTTACCCGACTCGGGCTGAGGCCCGAGCTTCTCGAAGCCGTCAAGGCCCTGGGGTTTGAGGTCCCGACGCCCATCCAGGAGAAGTCCCTGCCGGAGTCGCTGGCCGGCAAGGACGTCATCGGTTCCGCCCAGACGGGCAGCGGCAAGACCTTCGCCTTCACCGTGCCGCTCCTGCATCGCCTTCTAGCCGACCGGGAGGCCGAGGGCAAGGTGGGCCAGGGCCTGCGCGTGCGCGCGCTGGTGTTGACGCCCACCCGAGAGCTGGCGACGCAGGTGGAGAAGGCGATCGGAGAGCTGGCCCGGTTCTCGCCGGTGCGCTGCGCTCTCATCATCGGCGGCGCCAGCTATCACAATCAAGAGCAGGCCCTGCGCAAGGGCGCGGAGGTGGTGGTCGCCACGCCCGGGCGCCTGCTCGACCACGCGCGCTCGGGGACGCTGCACCTGCGCGACGTCAAGGTCGCCGTGCTCGACGAGGCCGACCGCATGCTCGACATGGGCTTCATGCCCGACGTGCGGCGGATCATGCGCCTGCTGCCGGCCCAGCGCCAGACCTTGATGTTCTCGGCGACGATTCCGCCCGAGGTGGAGCGCGTGGTCAAGGAGTTCATGCGCGAGCCCGTGCGCGTCTCCGTGGATCGCCCGCGCGCCGCCGCGACCGCGGTCAGGCAGTGGCTCTACCCCGTGACCGAGGCCCAGAAGGGCGACCTGCTCGCCGCACTGCTCAAGGTGGACGGGGTCGAGTCGGTCGTGATCTTCACGCGCACCAAGGCGCGCGCCGATCGCGTCGCGGCCTGGCTGCGGCGCCGGGAGATCGCTTGCGCCGTCCTGCACTCCGACTTGACCCAGAAGGACCGCGACCACGCCATGGCCGCCTTCCGCGAGGGACGCCACAACATTCTCGTCGCCACCGACATCGCCGCCCGCGGCCTGGACGTGCCCGAGGTCTCCCACGTCATCAACTACGACGTGCCCGAGCACGCCGACGACTACGTCCACCGCGTCGGCCGCACCGGCCGCGCCTTCACCGAAGGCGACGCCGTGACCTTGGTCACTTTCGAGGAGGAGCGGCTGATTCCCAGCATCGAGGCCTTCATCGGCCAGCCCATCCCCCGCAAGGCCTTGCCGGGTTTCCCCTACCGCGTGCCGCCCCGCCTGACCACCTACAAGCCCCCGGCCTCGGCCAGCTTCCGCCTGCGCCGCTCGATTCCGCGCGGCGGCTCCCGCTTCCGCCGCTGAGCTTGCTTCAAAACTCGCTCCGAGGTCTTTAGAAGCCGTCGCAAGGCCCGTATCTAACGGGCCATCGCTGATTGCGTCTTTGCGCCAGCTCCTGCAAGCCCTTGACCAAGGCGCCGTCAAGCTTGCGAAATTGGGCGGAAGATTGCCCGTTGCGGCTTGTGAGGGTGACGGCGCCGCTCTTAACGTCGAAGGTCGCGTAGTAATCGTTGTAGCTCTTTTTGTCCGGCGCATATTTGCGGAGACTGAAACCAAAATAATCCGTGCCGTTGATGACCTTCTTGATCGCTTTTCGGACCTCTATCCAAGCGGACGGATCCTTCGGTTTGATCATCAGGTCCCCGCCGTTGGGATTCGAGAGAGGGGCCAGTCGGGCATAAAAATTTCTTCGGTATGCCCGTTGGGGCGAGGCGTCCAGCCATTGGACCGGGGCATACTCCCATAGGCCCAGCCAGCGAGGATCGGGAAACGAAGACCCGCCGTCGCGCTTCACTTCGCGCGCGATGATCAAGGAGCGCCATTCTCCATGCCGATCCGGCTTCAGAAAGTTGGCCTGGCCGACGTCGAGATTGATCTCAATCGGCCAGTTCGTTTTCGGATCGTAGCGATAGAGGTTCCATGCCGCGTCCTTGCCGCAGTGCACGTGAATGCAGTTCTCCTCTCCTTTGCAGTTCGCTATGTAGCCTCCTGGGATGGCGAGGCTGCGCTCCTGCTTGGGGGCTGAAAGGTAAGGCCCGGGGAGTTCCCACCATAGGCCGTCGCTCGGGAATCCCCAAGCCCAGACTTCCTTGCCCTCGTCATAACCATAAACAAGACATTGCGAATCAAGCCCTTGGCCGGTGCAAAACGCAGAGTCATAATTGAAAGCGAAGGCTTTGCCCGGCAGGAGGGCCGCGGCCAAAATCAAGATTTTCACGCGGGTAGTATTGGTTCGGCGCCGCTTGCTGTCAAGGGGCCGATTCAGGCCGATTCAGGCGTGTCGATTCAGGCGGCCTTACGCTTGCCGGTGAAGACGTAGCGGACGGATTTGCCGTCCTGGCCGCGGACGATCACGACGCCGGAGATGCGGCGACCCTCGATGCGGCCGGACCATTCCGCGGGGGCTCGGTCCTGGGCGTCGAAGACGAGGCGGAAAGCCGTCCCGCCGTCCCGGTCGGCGGCCTCATAGAGAGCCGACGAGTAGCCTTCCTGGGCCGCCGCGGCCGCGGTCGCCCGGCCGTCCTGGAATATCAGGGTGTCGCGCTTGGACGTCCACTGGAAAAAGCCGGGCTTGCGCAGCTTGACGTCCCAGGCCGTGCCGTCGATGGGGCCGCCGAAAAGGGAGGCGTAGAGCGTGTTCACCGCCGTGATGAGCAGTTGGGCCAGGTTACGCATTTATTGCGCCCCGCATGGCTAGGTATATACCAGGGGGGGCGGGGGAGCGCAAGGCCCAGAAAGGACCTAGAGCATATTAAGGCAATCCAGCCACGACAACGCTCGCACCGTGCGTTTCCCAAATCGGAAGAGTTGCGGCTGACCCGTTCGGCAAACCAGCAAGAGTTCCGCCTTGGGCATGATGTCGGCAAAGGACAATAGGCCGGAGCAAAGGGATGCCGAAGGGCGTTCCGTGGCTTTGATTTCCATGGCCAGCCAGGGCTTCCCCGGCCGCTGCGCGATCAGGTCCACTTCGGCCCCGGCATCCGTCCGGTAAAAAGTAAAAGCCATGTCGAGGCGATGATAGGAATTGAGACGCCTGACTTCGTTGATGAAAAAGTTTTCGAAGAGATCGCCGAATTCCGGACTGGCGCGCTCCAGCGGGACCTTGAGGGTCTTTTTGAGAGCCCGAAGCACTCCCATGTCGAAGAAGTAGAACTTGGGCTGCTTGGCCATTCGTCTTCGCACGGTCTTGGCGAAAGGCTCGAGCCAAAATCCCAGCAGGGTATCCTCAAGGATTTGAAAATATTCCTGGACCGTTTTGTAGCTGATCCCGACTTCCCGTCCAATATTGGAGGCATTGATCGTGTGTCCGCTTTCGGCCGCGGCCATCGGCAAGAAGCGGATGAACGCTCCCAGGTTGCGGGTCAGCGCCTCCGCTTTGATTTCCTCGGTCAGGTAAGTTTCCACGTAAGCGCGCAGGTTTTCCTCCGCTTCCGTTTCCTGACCGGCATAGATTCTGGGCAGGGTTCCGAAGGCGAGCGCTTTTTCCAGAACGAAGTCGGCTCCTAATTCTTCCCGCGTCAGGGGGAAAAGTTCCAACGACCATGCGCGGCCGCCCAAGAGGTTTGCCTTGGAGCGTTTGAGTTTTCGCGTGTTCGATCCGCTCATGATGAATTGGAGATGACGTCCCGCAGAGGACTCCATGAGATGATGCACCACATCCAAGAGCGCGGGGACGCGCTGGATTTCGTCAAGAACAATTCGCTTGTACTTCCCGTTGGCGGCTTCGATCTCGCGCAAGAACGCCGCGGGCTCGGCGAGGTATTTCTGATGAACGGATGGATGAAGCAAGTCCAGAAAAAGGACTTCCTCGCCCGCGAAAGTTTGGCGCAAGAGCGTGCTCTTGCCGGTCAGCCGGGGGCCGAAGAGAAAGAAACTATTGCGCTTGGGGAGGTCTATATATCTAGAGTACATAACTCTATTTTAGGATGTTAAATAGAGATTGTTAATCTCCGCGCTCATGGGCCGGATCAGCGCGCCGTAGGCCCCCGCGACGGTCACCGAGGCCTGGCCTCGCCGCCGCAGCTCGGCCAGAAAATCGCGTCGGTCCAGGAACGTCTTCGAGGCGTCGTTCAATTTCATGTCGGTTCTCCTTCCGGGCGCGCCTTTCCTCTGATGAAATAAATGGTTGAATATGCGTTGTTTATTCGCGCGCGGGAGGTCTGCATGGATCGCAAGACGATGCTGGCGGGCGCGGCTTTGGCCGCGCTGTCGATGGCGGGCTGCGCCTCCATGAAGGGGGGTTCGGCCGCGGGCGGCGCCGCGGCGGCCTCGGGCGAGTGCTGGGGCGTCAACGCCTGCAAGGGGCAGGGGGAGTGCGGCGGCGTCGGCCACTCCTGCGCCGGGCAGAACGCCTGCAAGAGCCAGGGCTGGATCTCGCTGTCCAAGGAGATCTGCGAGGGCCGAGGCGGCACGTTCAAGCAGGGCTGACGATGCGGGACGCGGACGGCCGGGGCTTGGTCGGGGTGGGCCTGCGCTCGGCCCATTTCCCGCGCCTTCTCGGCTGTCCGCGCACGCCCGTGCGCTGGTTCGAGGCGTTGAGCGAGAACTACATGGACTCGGAAGGCCGCCCCTTGGAGGTCCTTCTCAAGATTCGCGAGGACTATCCCGTCGCTTTGCACGGCGTGTCGCTCTCCGTCGGCGGCGTGGAGGGGCCGCGCCCCGGCTACCTGGCGCGGCTCAAGCGCCTGGCCGAGAGGGCGGAGCCTTTCCTGATCACCGACCACCTCTGCTTCACGGGCGCGCACGCCTCCAACCTGCACGATCTCCTGCCCTTGCCCTACACGGAGGAGGCCGTCCGCGTCGTCGCGGCCAACGTCGGGCGGGCGCAGGACGCGCTGGGGCGGACAATCGCGCTCGAGAACGTGTCCAGCTATCTGACCTATCCCGAGTCCGAGATGGCGGAGTGGGAGTTCCTGACGGCCGTCGCGCGCCGCGCGGGGTGTAAAATCCTTCTCGACGTCAACAATATTTATGTGAGCGCCAAGAACCACGATTTTTCCGCCGAGATTTATATTGACGCCGTCCCCGCCAAGCTCGTGGCGCAAATCCACTTGGGCGGCTATTCGGACATGGGGACTTTTCTTTTCGATACGCACTCGCGCGCGCCCACGCAGCCGGTCTGGGATCTCTATCGCCGCGCGATTCGGCGCCTGTCCGGCGCGCCCGTCCTGATCGAGTGGGACGAGGACGTCCCGCCCTGGGAGACGCTCGAGGCGCAGGCGGTCAAGGCCGCCGCGCTCCGGGAGGAGGCCCTTGCCCAGCCCGCTTGAGGCGCTCCAGCGCCGCTTCGTCTCCGCCGTGGCCGAGGGCGACGGCGCCCTGGCCGCGGCCGTAAGGGGCGGCGGCCGGCTCTCGCCGGCCGAGGCCGTCGCGGTCTATGTCCGCGGCTATCCCGCGCGGCTGACCGAGGCCCTGGGCGAGACCTTCCAGGTCTGTTGGCGCGTCCTTGGCGATGAGAACTTTTTCGCGGCCTGCCGCGATTACATCGCGGGGCATCCCTCGCGCTCGCACAACCTGTCCGACTACGGGTCCGATTTCCCCGCCTGCCTGGGCGCGCGCCCTGATTCGGTCCAGGCGCCGTTCCTGGAAGATCTGGCGCGCTTCGAGTGGGCGTTTAAGGAGCTCTTCCACAAGGCGCCGCACGATGGTCTTGCGGCCGCGCGCCTGGCGGCCGCCGCGGGCCCGGCTTCGCGTCTGCGCCTGGGGAGCGCGTCCGTTCTGCTCGCGCTGAACCATCGCGTCTACGGGATCTGGCGGCGCGACCGCGCCGACGACACGCCGCTTCGGCCTCGGGATTGGGAGGGGGCCGAGCGGCTCCTCCTGTACAAGGCCGGGAGCAATCCGGTTTTCGTGCGCGAGCTTCCCGTCCCCGAGCACGCGGCCCTCTCCGCCTTGGAGAAAGGCCTGCCGTTGGGCGAGGCCCTGGCCGCGGCCGACGGCCTGGACGAGGCCGGCGCGCGGACGCTGTTCGCCTTCCTGGCCGAGTCCGGCCTGATCGCCGCCGTCGCGCCGTGATCTCCGTCCGCGGCCTGCGCAAGTCCTTCGGCGGCCAGACGCTCTACGCCGGCGCCGACCTCCAGCTCAACGTCGGCGACCGCTTCGCGCTGGTCGGCCCCAACGGCGCGGGCAAGTCCACGCTCTTTCGGATGCTGCTGGGCTCCGAGGAGCCCGACGGCGGCGCCATCGAGTGGCGCAAGGGCGCGCGCGCCGGCTATCTGCCCCAGGAGAACCCGCCCGTCGGCCCCGACTCCGTGCTCGAGGCCGCGCTCGGCTCCCATGCCGACCCCGACGGGCGCCTGACGGCCAAGGCCAAGAAGGTCTTGATGGGACTGGGCTTTAAGGTGCCGGACTTTGACAAGCCCTTATCGGAGCTTTCCGGCGGCTGGGCCATGCGCGCGGCCCTGGCGCGCCTGCTCGTTGACGAACCGGAGCTTCTGCTTCTCGACGAGCCCACCAACCACCTCGACCTGGAGGCCTTGTTCTGGTTCCAGGACTACCTGCGCTCCCATCGCGGCGCCATCCTCCTTATCTCGCACGACCGCGCCTTCATTGACTCGGTCTGCTCGGCGATCGTCGCCGTCGAGGAGCGCAAGCTCAAGGTCTACCGCTGCGATTACGAGGGCTTCCTCGCCGAGCGCGAGGCCGCCCGCGAGCGCCTGGTCTCGGCCTGGAAGCAGCAGCAGACCGAGATCGAGGCGATGGAGGAGTTCATCATGCGCAACCGGGCGCGCATCTCGACGGCGAGCCGCGTCCAAAGCGTGATCAAGAAGCTGGAGAAGATCGAGCGCATCGTCCTGCCGCCCGAGGCGCGCGCCGTCAAGATCGCCTTCCCGCAGCCCGCGCGCACCGGCGCGGTGGTCCTGCGCCTGAAAAACGCGCGAAAGTCCTACGACTCCGTGCGCGTCTACGACGGCCTGGACTTCGAGCTGGAGCGCGGTTGGAAGATGGCCTTCGTGGGCCCCAACGGCGCGGGCAAGTCCACTTTGCTCAAGATCCTGGGCGACGTCATTCCCATCGACGGCGGCGAGCGCCTCCTGGGCCACAACGTCAAGGTCGGCTACTTCTCCCAGCACCGCGAGGGCTGGCTCGATCCCGACAAGACCGTCCTGCAGGAGGCGCTCAGCGTCGGGCGCCTCAACGGGGACCTCTTCACGCGCACCGTGCTGGGCACGTTTTTGTTCCCCGGCGACTCCGTGCACAAGCAGGTCCGCGTCCTCTCGGGCGGCGAGAAAAGCCGCCTCCAACTCGCCAAGCTCCTGCTGGACCCGCCCAACGTCCTGCTTCTCGACGAGCCCACCACCCACCTGGACCTCTCCAGCGTCGAGGCCCTGGTCGCGGCCCTCAAGAGCTTCGAGGGCACGGTCTGCGCCATCAGCCACGACGTCTATTTCCTGAACGCCGTCGCCACCCACATCGTCCATGTCGTCAACGGCAAGGTCACGGTCTACCCCGGCAACTTCGAGTACTTCCGCCACCGACAGGCGCAGATGAGCGCCGATGAGCCCGCCCCACAGGAGCCCGTGAGCGCTCCCCAGGACCCCGAAGTCAATGCGTACGAGGCTATGAAAGCGGCGCGCCGTCGCGCCCGAGCTCTGGAAAAAGCCCAGGCTGAGCTGGAACGCCTGCACGCCGAACTCGAGGGCCTTGCCGTCCAAATGTCCGATCCCGCGATCTACGCGGACTTCGTCCGCGTACAACAAATCGGCGAGGACATGGAGCGCGTCCAAAGCGCCCTCCAAGCCAAAGAGGAAGAAGCCCGCCGCCTCTCCGGCGGCTGAGTTGAATTCGGCTTATGGCTCTCTACGAAGACGGCGAGCGCAGGCTGCAGATCAATCGGAAAAAGGATCTGGCGGAGTTCCGGGTCAAGGTTGGCCGATGTCTTGAGCGCGGGGCCTTGGGGGTCACGCCGGAAACTCAGCGAGCCATCCATTTGAGATGAGCACCGCAAGATTTGCCAGACAGAAAAAACGGCAGCTCGGCCAGTTCCTGACCCCCGAGAATATCGCCGCCGGCGTTGTGGACGAAATCCGATTTTCACCGGGGATGCGGATTCTTGAGCCCAGCTTCGGCCGCGGAGTTTTTATCAGGGCGCTCCAAGAGAGGGCGCGTCGGATCGGGGTCTCAGGCGAGGTTTGGGGATGCGAGTTAGATCGTGATTTCTTCGAGGCCGGCGTTTCCGCGCTGCAGCGGAAAGACTCTCCGAATTTGAGGCTGCACTTAAATCAGACGGATTTCTTTCGCTGGATGCCGAGCGGCCTGTCGGAGGATTTCCTGCGAAAAGAGTTCTATTTCAAGCGCGATTGGGAGTTCTTTGACCTTATTATCGGGAATCCGCCGTTCGGCGGATCCATTGGGCCCGACATCCAGGATGCCTTGGATGCCGTTTATGGCTGGAGGCATGGGCAAAAAATAAAAAAGGAGACCTATAGCTTCTTCGTCGTGAAAGCCTGCGATCTTCTCAGGCCGGGGGGGAGGCTTCTGTTCATCTGCTCCGACACGTTTTTGACGATCAATACGATGAGGGGGCTTAGAGCATTCCTCATGGCCAGCGGCCAAATGCGGATTCGGGAAGTGCCCGGCTTGTTCGACGAGACTTCGCATCCGATGGTTCTCCTTGATTTTATAAAGACCGGCGCGAGGCCGAGCGTCGTGGAGGTGTTTGGACAGACTTTTTCCCACGAGGAGATCGAGCGGACGGGCAATCTAAGCTGGCGCTTGGGGGGCGAGTTCTCGAAATATTTCACGGGCGCGACGCTGGGAGACTTTGTCGTCGCTACGAGCGGGATGACGACGGGCAACAACGACCTATTTCTGCGTCCGATTCAGGATGGGCGCGTGGTCGAGCGGCTTGTGTTCGAGTTCTTTGAGGAGCCCATAACGTTGGAAAGAGAACGGGCTCGGGCGCGGCTTAACCGTTTGAGCGATGCCCAGGCCCTCAAGATATCGGAGCTTGCGCGGTCTGGGGCGACCAGACGGAATGTCCGTTGGCATGAGCTGCACCCGCCGCGAGTCGTTGCTCTTCCCAATCTGGATTACTGCTATTACAACAAAGCAAACAACAAGGTCATCTACGCGCCGGCCGAATGGGCGATCTTCTGGAAGGACGCCGGCGACGCCGTGCGCACGTTCAAGAAAAACGGCAACTGGTACCTACAGGGGGTCGGGGGCAAGCCTTTTTTTGGAAAATCCGGCATTACGTGGTCTCTGGTGGCGTCTCGAGTGCACGCCAAGTTTCTTCCCAGCGGTTATATTCTGGACAGCGGAGCTCCCTGCGCCTTCGTCCGCGAAGGGATTCCGGAAGACGAGCTTTATTTCATCCTTGGCTGGATGCTGACGGATCTTTTCAACGGCATTCTCAAAGGCGTTATCAACCATACCCGAAATATCCAAGGCAAGGATGTGGAAAGAATGCCCTATCCGGTTTGGGTCCGCCCGGATGAGAAGAGGCTTCTCATTGAGTCCGTGAGGCGCTTGGTGCGGTCGGCGTCGGCGGGGGATGTTTATACGCGGGATTCCCCGGAGATTCTCCAGCTCAACCAGCGATATATTTTTCGCTCCGGCACGCCTGCCGTCGCTCTTCAGCCGAAATTTGTTTCGACGCAGACCGTTTTTCTCTAGAACTGCCGGCAGTTCTGATGTCTTGGCCCCCCGGTCAGCCTTGACGGCCGGCTTGCCGGTTTGGTATCGACTAAGAATCGCATGAGGCATTGGCGCCCGCTCCTGTTGGGCTTGACCTTTTTCGTCGCCGTTCTTTGCCTCGCCGAGGAGCCGGCTGCGGATGAGCCGTCCGTCTCCGCGGCCTGCTGGACCGTGGGGGCCGTCCCCGGCGACCGGACTGCGCCCCCCTGCGCCGCCGGCGCTTCCGCGGCCATCGTCCGTCTGGGCGAGGCTGTATCCGTCGTTCCCCCGTCCCGGCCTCAAGTTCCCGCCGCGCCCGTGCCGGAACCGCGGTCTCTGTCCCCTCCCCAGGCCGTCTAGGTCGCGACCCTTCGGGCGCGGCACAGATGCGTCGAGGAAAGGCTTATAGCATCTAGCCGCGTCCCGCTGGCTCAGCAGGCGCCTGCGCGCCCGGATGTTCGATCGCATGTCGTTTCATCAAGGAGACACAATCATGAAGAAATTGTTTGCCGCCGTTCTGTCGTTCGGCTTGGCCGCGCCGCTGGCGGCTAGGGCTGCGGATACGCCTGCCGCGGCGTCCGCCAATACGCCGGCTCCGGCCGCCGTTCCGGCCAAGGCGAAGACGGAGAAGAAGGCTCGCGCCAAGGCCGCCCGCAAGGCCAGGGCCGCCAAGGAGAAGAAGGCCGCGGCCCCGGCCCCGAAGGCCCCTTAAGGCCGCTGCGCCGCATGGCCCCGCGCCGCGTTCCGGCGCGGGGCCTTTAGTTTTGGCGTCCTCTTGACATAGAACATTTGTTCGATTATCCTGTTCCCGTGGAGAGCGCGGCGCCGCGGGGGCGGGGGACGGGGATCAACCCGGCCAACCGGTTCGAGGAGATCGCCTACGAGCTCGACGAGTCCGTAGATCCCGCGGACCGGCCGGCGCCCAAGACCCGATTTTTTCGCGACGCGACGCGCTCGGTGCTGGTCCGCAACGACAGCCCGGACATCCCCTTTACCTGGGGCCTAAACCCGTACCGCGGCTGCGAGCACGGCTGCGCCTACTGCTACGCGCGGCCCTATCACGAGTATCTGGGCCTTTCGGCGGGCCTCGACTTCGAGACGATGATCTTCGTCAAGGAGGACGCGCCGGAGCTTTTGGAGCGCGAGCTGGCCAAGCCTTCCTGGGTGCCGGACGCAATCTCGATCTCGGGCGTGACCGACCCCTACCAGCCGGCCGAGCGGCGCTTCGAGGTCACGCGGCGCTGCCTGCGGGTGCTGGCCGACTGCCGGGCGCCGGTCGGGGTCGTGACCAAGAACGCGCTGGCCGCGCGCGACGCGGACCTCTTCGCGGAGCTGGCGCGCTGGGACGCGGTGCGCGTCTTCGTTTCCATCACGACGCTGGACGCGGAGCTGGCGCGGCGGCTGGAGCCGCGCGCCTCCACGCCGGAGCGGCGCCTGGGCGCCCTAAGGGCGCTGTCCCGGGCCGGCGTGCCCGTCGGGGTCATGGCCGCTCCCATGATCCCGGGACTCAACGATCACGAGCTGCCGCGGATTTTGGAGGCCGCCGCCGAGGCCGGCGCGCGCTGGGCGGGGTTTACGGTCCTGCGCCTGCCCTACACGGTCAAGGACGTCTTCTTGGACTGGCTGGACCGCCACGAGCCGGGCCGCAAGGCCAAGGTCGTCTCCCAGCTTGGCGCCTTGCGCGGCGGCGGCTTGAACGACGCGCGCTTTGGCTCGCGCATGCGCGGGGAGGGCGTCTTTGCCGCGCACCTCAAGCGTCTTTTCGAGGTGAGCGGACGGCGCTTCGGCCTTAATCGCGAGCGACAGCCTTTGAGCGCGGCGCACTTCCGCCGCCCCGGGGGACGTCAACTCCGGCTGTTGTGAGCTTGAGATAGCGCGCCAGGCCGCGCGCCAGGCCGGCGGCGAGGCGGTTCTGATAGGCCGGATCGGCCAGCCGCGCGGCCTCGGCCGGGTTGCTCAGGTAGCCGAGCTCGGCCAGGACGCTCGGCTGGGACGGGTTCTTGAGCACGTAGTAGTCGGAGCGGTCGCGCTCGACCTTGAGCCCCTCCGCGCCCAAGCCCGCCGCCAGGGTCCCGGCCAAGATCCGGCTGTCGCCGACGGCGGCGCGCGGCGGGGCGGGCATGGGCGGGACGCCGCGGTGGCGCATCCGGCGCAGGCCCAGCGCGTCGGGCCCGTAGGTGTAGAGGACGATCCCGGAGGCCTTCGCGCTGGGGATCGCGTTGACGTGGAGGGACACGAACGCCGCGCCCTTCCAGTCCACGCTCGCGACCAGCCGCTGGTCGAGGGAGAGGCGCTCGTCGCCCTGCCGCGTGAGGCGCACGGGTATCCCCGCGGCCTTGAGCCGCGCCTCGAGCCGGCGCGCCACGGCCAGCGCGACGTCCTTCTCGCGCAGGCCGCGGGCCACGGCGCCGAAGTCCTTGCCGCCGTGGCCGGGGTCGAGGATGACCAGCCGCGGCCCCTCGGCGGGCGACGGGGGCGTGGTCCGCGCCGCGGCCGCGCCGGACAGCAGGAGCAGAGCCCCGGTCAGGAGCTTCGTCGCGCCTCCCAGAAGCGCGGCGGGAGCAGCCCCAGGACCATCAGCGCCAGTTGGCCGGCGACGAAGGCCGCCAGCCACCAGAAGGCCTTGTCCATGAAGCCGTAGGAGTGCAGGCCGACGCCCAGCATGTTGACGCCGAACCAGGACAGGCTGGTCACGACGCTCCCGAAGACCGTCATGACCATGATCCCGCGCTCGCGCGCCAGGCCCGACCAGCGCGCGTGCAGGATGATCGCGTTCCAGAGCACGATCAGGAGCGCGCCGTTTTCCTTGGGGTCCCAGCCCCAGAAGCGGCCCCAGGACTGGTCGGCCCAGATGCCGCCGAGCATGGTGCCCACGAAGCTGAACAGCAGGCTGAAGGCGACCACGCCGTAGGCCAGCGAGGCGAGGGCGCGCGAGCTCTCCGGGTCGGGGCGGCGGACCCAGTGGCGGCGCAGGACCCAGGCCGCGCCCAGGGCCCCGGCCAGAAAGGTGGAGGCGTAGCCGATCGTCACGGTCACCACGTGCGTGGCCAGCCAGAAGTTGGAGTCGAGCACGGCCCGCATCATCTCCAGCGTGTCGCCGGAGGCGGCGAGATGCTGGGCGATCAGGAGGGTGCAGAAGCCCAGCAGCGCGCCGCCCGCGGCCGCGAAGCCTCCGGGGCGCGCGCGCTCGGCCAGGAGGCCCAGCCCCGCCCCGACCCAGCCCACGAACACGGCCGAGGAGTAGAGGTTGGTGACCGGCGGGCGTCCCTGGAGCAGCATACGCGCGGCCAGGCCCGCGGTGTGCGCGGCGAAGGCCGCCAGCAGAAGGCCGCGGGCGGCGGCCTCGGCCTCGGGCCGGCGGGTCGCCCAGCCGGCGCAGACCGCGAGGAAGGCCGCCAGGTAGAGGGCCATGCCCGAGACGAAGGGTTGGGCGCGGTTGAAGGCCTCCTCCGCCGCCGCCCGCCGGACGTCGGCGGGGCGGGTCCTCGCGACCCAGGCCGCGTACTCGCGCAGGGCGGCCTCGAAGGGGGCCGGCCGGCCCAGGCGGTAGGCGCGGCCCATGAGCGCGAAGGCGGCCAGCCCGGGGTGGGGGTCCGTCCCATCGGGCGGGCGCAGTAGGGTCTCGCCGACCGAGGACCAGGCGTCGTCCGGCTGTCCTCCCCGGGGAGGCAGCGGCTTGAAGGCGGCGGCCCGGGCCAGGAAGCGCCAGCGCTCCAACATCCCGGCCAGCGCCCGCACGGCGCGCCGGTCCGAGGCCGAGGCGGCGCCGCCCGCGTGAACGGCGCGCAGGGCGGCGGGCATCGCCCGGCGGAAGGCGGCCAGCTCGGCGACGGGGTCTCCCGCCCCGGCGGCCATCAGCGTGTTCTGGATACGCTCGTAGAGCTCCAGGCGGCGGTCGAGGTTGAGGACGGCGGCCTGGAAGCGGGACCGGCGCGCGGCCTCGACCTTCTCGGCGCTCTCGGCTTGGGCGCGGACCTCCGCGCGGCGGGGCTCGACGCGCCAGTAGGCGAAACGGCGTTCGGGTCCCTCCGGGAGCCCCAACAGCCCGCGCAGGTCGGGGTCGTCGACGGTGAAGACCGCGCGCGCGTCCGCCCTCTCGGGGCGGAAGAGGGCGTCGGCCAGCCATTCCATCGCCCCCGCGCTCCGGCCTCCGGAAGCCAGGCTCTGCCGGCCGCTCAGCATGAGCAGGGAGCTGCGCGCGAAGGAGTCCAGCGGCTTGACGCGCCCTCCCTCCAGCACGGGCAGGCGACCGAGGACGTCGAGCGTCCAGTCGGACGGCGGCGGCGCGGCCAGGGGCCAGGCCGCGGCGAGCAGACCGACGGCCAGCGCCGTCTGGAACGCCGCGCGAGCTTGGCGCGTCACGGCCGGGCTCCCAGCGACGCCCGGAGCTTGAGGCCGAAGTGCAGGAGAATCCCCGCCGCGATCAGCGCGCAGGCCGCGTAAGGCAGGAGCCAGCCCGGGTTGCGCACGACTTGCAGGACCGAGAGGCGGTCGTTTTGGCCGAAGCTCGCCTGGTAGAAGGCCTTGCCGCCGTAGCGCAGTGGGTTGTTCATGGAGATGAGGGCGGCGCGGTCCTCGCCGCGGCCGGGGTCGCGCAGGCGCACGCGGCTGGAGAAATTCTTGGGGATGTCGGTGCCCGGATAGACGTCGTGGCGGAACTCCTCGAGCGTCAGGGAGAAGGGCAGGCGGTAGCGCCGCGGGCGCAGGGCCAGCCGCCACGTTCGGCCGTCGAGAGAAAATCCCTGCGGCGCGCCCAGCGCGCTCGACAGCCAGAACGTCCCCAGGCCGCGGCCGCCCCGGGACTTCGCCTCCACCAGGATCGCCGCGGAGTCGCGCGCGTCATCGGACGTCGACGGCGGCGCCGGCCGCACCAGGAGATTGGGCCCGATCCCGGCCGTCGCCTCCGAGGGCGGGTCCGAGGGCCGGCGCATTCCCAGCTCGGCGTTTTCGTGGTAGCGCCGCGCCGACAGCGTAAACGGAAGGGCGGGCGCGTCGATCTCGCCGCCGCGCTTGAGCCGGGAGTCCGGGATCGCGGTCACGACGTCGAAGCGGGGGTCGCTCGCGTCCGTCGCGGTCAGCTCCGTGCGCCGGTCGTCTTCGGAGTAGTCCTTGGTCTGGCCGATCTCCAAGGGCATTTGGCTCTCGACCTGGAAGAGCGCGGTCCCGAACTCGCCCACGAAGAGCAGGGCCAGCCCCAGGTGCGCCAGCCACAACCCCAACTTGCGCCGGCTGAACTCCAGGCGTCGGAACTGCGCGAAGAGCAGGTTGGCCAGCAGCACGCCGCCGACCAGCCCGCCGAGAGGCGAGCGCACGGTGCTCTGCACGGCGCGGTGCGTGCCGAGCGGGACCTGGAGCAGGGTGCAGGCCGTGACCAGGACCATGAGGAGCGCCAGGCAGGCGAGCGTGAGCTCCAGCGAGCTCAGGGCGTGCGCCAGCCGGCGCCAAACATTCTTATCGCGCATCCAGCCTCAGGCCTCGGAGCATCTCCCGGAAGGCGGGCCGCGCCGCGGCCGCGGCTCCGGCCTCGCCCGCGAGCTTGAAAAACCAGATCGTGCCGCGCTCCTCGACCACTCCGGCGATCAGGCGCTGGGGCGCCGCGCCCGGCCCGGTGAAGTCGTACACGCGGGCCGCTCCCGCCCGCGACCGCGCTCCGGCCAGCTCCGGTTCCGCCAGGGGCGGCAGACCGAGCTGGCCGCGCCAACGGTTGACGTTGGCCAGCTCCCCGCCCACGTCGCCCGGGAGCGCGATCACCGAGACCTCGGCCTTGCCGGCCGCGGGCGGCGGCAGAAGAGTGGCGGCCCGCATCCCGGTCCCCGGCAGCTCCTTCCAGCCGCGGGGGACGCGCCAGCGCGGGCCCGCGGGCCTGGTCGCGGCCTCCGCCGAGGCAGGCGGGACCTCCTTTGGCTCCCGATGCGTCGCGATCTCGTCTTGGCGGCAGGCGGCCAGGACGGCCAGGAGCCCCAGCGCCCAAGCGGGCGTCATGCGGGGAATGCGCGGGCCTCCAGGGCGTCGTAGCGCGCCGAGACCGCGCGCACGAAGCGGCGCTTCTCGCTGAAGGAGCCCGGAAAGAAGCTGCCCTTGAAGCCCGCCACGACCACGCGCCGCAGCTCCTCGCGCGTGAGCCGGGCATGCTCGGCGACGAGGGCGAGCTCGCGCGAGACCGTGGTGTTGGACACCAGCCGGTTGTCCGTGCACAGCGACACCGACAAGCCGTAGTCGATCATCTTCCGGATCGGATGGCGCTCGATGGCGCCCAGCGAGGGGATGGTCTGCAGGTTGCTGGTGACGCAGACCTCGATGCCGATGCGCTGGCCGGCGAGGTAGTTGACCAGGTCCTCGACGTAGCGGCGGCGGTCCTTGATGCGCGGGTCCTTGATCATGCGGTGGGCGAAGAGGAAGGTGCCATGGCCGACGCGGTTGGCGTGGCATTTCGTGATGGCCTGCCAGATGGACTCCGGGCCGTAAGCCTCCCCCGCGTGCGCGGTCTTGCGCAGGAAGTGGTCGTGCGCGTATTGGTACGCGGCCCGGTGGTCGGCGGGAGGGTAGCCCGCCTCCTCGCCGGCCAGGTCGAAGCCGACGACCGGCAGGCCCTCCCGCGCCAGCTCCACGCCCGCGCGCGCCAGCTCCAGCGACGCCGCGGCGTAGGCCTCGTCGAGGGGCGCGTGCGCCATGAGCTTGAGCATGTCCGCATAGTAGGGGGACATGCCGCTCTTGAAGCGGCGCATGGCGCAGAGGATGATGCCGAAGTGGAAGGGCACGTCCGCGCCGGCTTGGACCGTCTTGGAGGCGTTGTGGGCTTTGGCCCCGGCGGCCAGCCCCGCGGCGACCGCCCGCACCACGTCGCCGACCCCCATCTCCGCCGTCACGTTGAGCTGGGGCGCGAAGCGCACCTCGATGTAGCGCACCCCCTCGGCGGCGTTGTCCTCGACGAGCTCCCGCGCGACGCGCAGGAGGTTGTCCCGGTCCCGGAGCACCGCGCAGGTGTACATGAACCCGTGCAGGTAGTCGGGCAGGTCCTTGTAGGCGTCCTTGAACACCAGCCGCCGCAGACCCGACTCCGTGTAGGAAGGAAGCTTGACCCTCGCTTTGCGCGCCAGCTCGATGAGCGTCTTGAGCCGCAGCGACCCGTCGAGGTGCAGGTGCAGGTCCGACTTGGGGATGGCCCGGATGAACTCGGATGGGATGCGCTCCCTCACCCCAGTCTTTTACATAAGCTCGACGAGGCTCATCAAGCGCGTCTTGAGCGCGCGGACGGCCGCGCCGGCCGCGACGCTTTGTGCCCGCGGCTCCTCTTTCGTTACACTGTCCCATGCGCGCGCGGCTCTTCCTGTTCCTCCTGCTCCCGGCGCTTCAGGGCTGCGCCGTGCGGCGCGGCACCGGCTTTGTCTGGCAGCGCCTGACCGGCGCGTCCGCCGAGTCGGAGTGCTTTCGCGACGGGTCCGCCTCCGTCTGCCGCTGGAGGCCCAAGGGCGCCGACGAGGACCCCGAGGCCGTCGTCTTCTTCCTCCATTATGCCACCGGGGACGAGCGCAGCCTGGTCCGCGTCGGCCTTCTCAACGGATTCTACAAGCGCTATCGGAAGGCCGGCCGCAAACCGCCCCGCGTCCTCAGCCTTTCCTACGGCAGCCACTGGCTGATCTCCGACGCGCCCGGGCAGAGGCAGGTCGTCCTCCGCGGGGAGCTCGACGCCCTCCTCGCCCGCCTTCAGGACGTCCCGGCCAAGCGCCGCTACCTCTGGGGCCTGTCCATGGGCGGCTACAACGCCGCCGAGCTGGCGTTCGCCGCGCCCGACCGGTGGTCGGCCGCCGTCCTCTCCTGCCCCGCCCTTCTCGACGTCGATCCCTTCGCGGCCCCGACCAAGGGCCTCTCCCGCAAGCGCCGGGACGGGCTCACCCTGTTCAAGATACGCCTCGGCGGCCCGGATGTCTGGCGCTCCGAAAATCCCCTGGCCCTCGCCCGCCGCCCCGGCCCCGCCCCCAGCGTCCTGATCGAGGCCAACGCCTCCGACGAGTTCGGCTTCTTTCCCGGCGCGGCCGCGCTGGCCTCCGCCCTCGCGGACGCCGGCAAGCCCGTGTCTTTTCAAGTCCGTCCCGGGGGCCACTGCGCCGTGGACGGCGCCGCGGCCGCCGATTTTTTCATGTCTCTTTAAGGTATACTATACGGGACGGGAAGCAGCTTTCCCGCGCCACATAGACGTACGTGAGCAAGACGCACACAGAAAGAGGACATACAACGACATGGCTACGGGAAAAGTGAAGTGGTTCAACGACCAGAAGGGCTTCGGCTTCATCACGCCGGATGACGGTTCCAAGGATCTTTTTGTCCACCACTCGTCCATCATGGGCGATGGGTTCAAGACTTTGGCCGAAAATCAGGCCGTTGAGTTCGACGTGCAGCAGTCCGACAAGGGACCGCGCGCCGCGAACGTTCGCAAGCTCTAATCCGCTGACGAACGACGCCTGAGAAAGCCCCCCTCGCCGCCTGCGGCGAGGGGGGCGACTCTTTTTAGGCCGCGATCTGAAGGACGCGGCACAGACGCATCGGAGGAAAGCCTTGCAGCGTCTAGGGCTTCGGCGCGGCCTGGTCGAGCCCTCGGCGCGCCAGCAGAGGCTTGATGTCGGGGTCCCTGCCGGCGAAGGCGCGGAACAGGGACATGGGCTCCGCGCTGCCCCCGCGCGACAGGAGCGCGGCGCGGAAGCGGTCGCCGTTTTCGCGCGTGAGTCCGCCGTGCGTCTTGAACCACTCGACGCTGTCGGCGTCGAGGACCTCCGACCAGATGTAGGCGTAGTAGGCGGCGTCATACTCCCAGGAAAAAGGATGCAGGAAGTAGGCGCTGCGGTAGCGGGGCGGCACGGGGGCGAAGTCCAGGCCGGCGCCGCGCAGCGCCGCGGCCTCGAAGGCGAGGGCGTCCTCGGGCGTCTCGCGGGGCTTGAGCTGGTGCCACGCCTGGTCGAGCACGGCGGCGGCGAGATATTCGGTGGTGATGAACCCCTGGTTGAACTTCTGCGCCGCCAGCACCTTTTCAAGCAGGGCGGACGGGATCGGTTCTCCGGTCCGGTGGTGCCTGGCGTAGTGCGCCAGGACCTCCGGCCAGTTCTGCCACATCTCGTTGACCTGCGAGGGGTACTCGACGAAGTCGTGCGGCACGTTGGTGCCGCCGAAGCGCGGATACCTCACGTTGGAGAATAGGCCGTGCAGCGCGTGGCCGAACTCGTGGAACATGGTTTTGACCTCGTCCACGGTCAGAAGGGCCGGCTCGCCGGCGGACGGCTTCTGAATGTTGAGATGGTTGCCGATGACGGGCTTGGTCCCCAAAAGAGCGGACTGCGACATGTATTCGTTCATCCAGGCGCCGCCTTTTTTCGTGGGGCGCGCGTAAAAGTCGCCGAGAAAAAGCCCGAGCGGCGAGCCGTCGGCGTCGAAGACCTCGAACACGCGCACGTCCGGGTGATACGTCGGCAGGTCGTGCCGCTCCTTGAACGTGATGCCGTAAAGACGGTTGGCGGCGTAGAACACGCCGTCTTGCAGGACGCGGTCGAGCTCGAAGTAGGGCCGCAGTTGGGATGCGTCGAAGGCGTAGAGCCGCGAGCGGACTTTTTCGGCGTAATAGGCCCAGTCCCACGCGGCCAGCGGGAAGGGGGCGGGCTCCTGGTCGATGAGGGCCTGCATGTCCGCGGCCTCGCGCCGGGCGTTGGCCGCGGCGGGGGCGGCCAGCTGCGCGAGGAGCTTGTTGACCGCCCCGACGCTGCGGGCGGTCTCGTTGTCCAGCACGTAGGCGGCGTGGCTGGAGAAGCCGAGGAGGGCCGCGCGCTCGGCGCGCAGCCGGACGACGCGCAGCACGATCGCGCGGTTGTCGAACGGGCCGCCGCGGCTGCCGCGCGCCAGGGACGCGCGCAGGATCCGCGCGCGCAGGCCGCGGTTTTCCAGCACGGCGAGCAGCGGCTGTCCGCTGGTGTTGTTGAGGCGCAGCAGGAATTTGCCGTCCAGCTTTTCGGCCTTGGCCGCGGATTCGGCGGCGGCGAGCTCCGCAGGCGAGAGACCCGCCAGCTCGGCGCGGTCGGCGACGATCACGGTCGACGCGTTGACCTCGTTGAGCGCGTTTTGGCTGAACGCGACCCCCAGGGAGGCTAATTCCGCGTTCATGGCCTTGAGCTTGGTCTTGTCCGCGTCCGAGAGGCGCGCGCCCGCGCGCACGAAGTCCTGATAGTAGCGCTCGAGCAGCCACGCCGACTCGGGGTCGAGCCCCAGGCGGCCGCGCCGGTCGTAGAGGGCCTGGATGCGGGCGAAGAGCGCGGCGTTGAGCCGGATCGCGTCGCGATGCGCGGCGAGCTTGGGCGCCTTCTCGAGCTCGATCTTTTTGCGGACCGGATTGGCGTCGGCGTTGACGAGGTTGGACAACAGCTCGTCCACCCGCGCCAGCATCCGGCCGGACCGCTCCAGCGCGACGAGGGTGTTCTCGAAGGTGGGAGGATTCGGGTCGGCGGCGATCGCCTCGACCTGCTTGAGGTGCTCGGCCATCGCCTGCTCGTACGCGGGCTGGAAGTGCTCGTCCTTGATCCGGTCGAACGGAGGCATCCGATAGGGCAGGGAGCTCTCGCTCAGTAAGGGGTTGGCGGCGGCCGGACGGGCCTTCGCGGCGGCGGCCGCCGCGCCGGCGGGCGGGGGCGCGGCCAGGCCCAGCAGAGCGGCGACGAGCAGCGCGCGGGTGGACAGCATATTCATGGAAGGGACCTCTCGACGCCCATCATACCAAAGCCTGGTTTCAGCGCGGCCGGCGCCGCTGGCGCCAGAACTTCCGGTGCGGGTTGGCGTGCTTGGCGGGCGTCCCCTGCGGGCCGTGGCTGGGGGAATGGCCGTGGGGCTTGGGCGCGGCGCGATAGTCGAAGCCTTCCAGCGTATGCCGCGGGATGCTCTTGCCCAGCTTGCGCTCGATGACGCGGATCATGTCCGCGTCGGCGCCGGTCACCAAGGTGTAGGCGTCGCCGGTCTTGGCCGCGCGCCCGGTGCGGCCGATGCGGTGGACGTAGGCCTCCGGCGTGTCGGTGATGTCGTAGTTGATCACGTGCGAAATCTGCGACACGTCCAGGCCGCGCGCGGCGATGTCGGTGGCGACCAGCACGTGCACCTTGCCCGAGCGGAAGCCGTCGAGCGCCGCCTTGCGCCGGTTTTGCGACAAATTGCCCTGCAAGGACGCCGAGGCGTGCCCCGCCTCATGCACCTTGTCGGCGATCCGTTTGGCGCGGTGCTTGGTGCGCGTGAACACCAGCACCGACTCGCTGTCTATGCGCTTGAGCAGCTCCAGCAGAAGGGGGGTCTTCAAGTGCTCCACGACCGGATAGAGAGAGTGCGTGACCGTCGTCAGCGCCTCGGTGTGCTTGACCTGCACCGTGACCGGGTTCTTCAGGCACTCATGCGCCAGCCCCCGGAGCTGATCCGGCATCGTCGCCGAGAAGAGCAAAGTCTGCCGCTGCGCCGGCACCTTCGCCAAAATCTGCCGGATCGAGGGCAAAAAGCCCATGTCGAACATCTGGTCGGCCTCGTCCAGCACCAGCACCTCGACGCTCTTGGCCGAGAACGTCCCCTGCCCCATGTGGTCCAGCAGGCGGCCCGGGCAGGCCACCACGATCTCGCAGCGCCCCCGCAGCGCCTGCACCTGCGGCCCCATGCTCACGCCCCCGTACACCGACGCGGCCCGCAGCCCCGCGCCCTTGCCCAGCTCGGAAAAAACCACCCGGATCTGCTCCGCCAGCTCCCGCGTCGGCGCGACCACCAGCGCCCTCACCACTCCCCGCGGCCCCGTCATCAGCCGCTGGAGGATCGGCAGCGCGAACGCCGCCGTCTTCCCCGTTCCCGTCTGCGCCAGCCCCAGCACGTCCTTGCCCGCCATGACGTGCGCAATCGCCTCCTTCTGAATCGGAGTCGGCGTCTGATACCCCTGCGCCTTAAGTCCCGCGACGATCTGCGGATGCAGCCCAAACGCGTCGAAACTCATAGGTCTCCTTGAGGCGGGAAAAGCGACTATATCCTACGATTTTTAAGCTATAATTAGGGCAGTTCTGGGAGCTATATTTTGTAAATAGTTGTAAAGAAATGTAAATTTTATGAAATCAAGAAAATACCTGACGATAAAAGAGGCCTGTGCCTTGCTGAAGATCAGTCGCCCGACCTTTGACAAGATACGCAAGACCTTAAAACTTCGAGAATTTTCATTTGGAGCGCGGCCGCGCTTTTTGCACGAGGATATTCAATCTATTTTGGATGCCGGCACCGGCAAGCCGATTTGCGCGGCTAAGATTGAATCGGCTGCAAAAGTCGATTTAACCGTTTTTAGTCCTTCCATTGCCGCGGACGTTTTATCCGATGGGACCACCTTCGATTTGAGAAAAATCCGCCGATTCGATCCCCATGGAGTTCTTGGGTTATTTTGTTCCATCGTAGGTAAGGTGAATGCCGGCAATGTCGTGAATATGATCGTTGAAGACGGCTTCATCTGCAATCACCTGCGGGGATTGGGATTTTTTGCCGAATTAGAAAAGAAGTGCGGCGACAAAATCGCTTGGGACAAGACCGCGCTTAGGACCGACTACACCGATATTCAGTATCCGATACCGCTGACCAACGTCCGCTTTCAGAAGGACGAGGCGCCCGTGGTCGCGGGCTTGGTGCAAATGCTGAGGGGGCAGGGTTTCTCGGAGACCATCGGCGGATATATCGGCTGGATCTATGGGGAGCTGGCGGACAACGCCACGACGCACCTGACCCGAAGCGACGATGCGGCGGATTCGTACTTGCTGGCGCAGCGATACCGCTTTATCCAGTCGAAGCAGGACTGCATCATCATCAGCATCGCCGATGCCGGGCCGGGCATACACGCGACGCTGAAGAAGAATCCAAAGCATTCGGCGCTCAGCGATCGCGAGGCGTTCTTAATTGCCTTCAAGCCGGGGATCAGCAGCTGGGGGGACGAATATAATAGAGGGCGCGGTCTCACGGATGTTTTAACCATTGCCATGGGGAACGAATCCATCATCCGCGCCGAGAGCGGCGGCAACGTCTGGCATGGAGACTTCAAGAAAAACGACCATCGAATCAGTTTCAACGAACGATTGCCGAAGGGAACGCGCGTTTCTCTCGTGCTCATTGACCATGCTTTTGACGCCAAGACGAGAGACGACGCCGCGGCTTTTATCGATGGGTTGGCGAGGGGTCAATGAATATAAAGATGAATCAGTACGGGCCGATTCTCACGGGACGAGAATTCGGGCGAAAGGTCATGAAAGAACTGGAGGAAAAACTGGCGCCTCCCGTTTGCCTTGACTTTGAAGGAACGATTGCGCTGGGCTCCTCCTTCGGCGATGAGGTCGTACCGGTCATCGCGAAGAAGCAAGGCGGAAAGATTTCAGTCTTTAATCCAAACGCGGCTGTGTGGACCTGCCTGACTCAACTTGCCCGCGACCACCAAATCGAGATCACAAAGGAATAGGCCGTCGCATCCGAAGGCAAAGCGGATGAAGATGAGGCGGGTTTGCACTTTTTGTTCTAGTGATGCGGCTTCCCGCGAGCATGTAGTGCCGAAGGCCTTGCTCAATGACCCTTATCCCACGAACGTTCCTACAGTCCCAGCTTGTGCAAGCTGCAATCATGGGTTCTCAAGCGACGAGCAGTACTTCCTCGTTGCTCTCGCATTGATCGGAACGGCCCCATTGCTCGTGTCCAGGCTTCAACGGCGTGGGGTTATTGGACGTACTTTGGCCCGCCGTCCGGCGTTGGCGGCGCGCTTCCAAAGACAAGCATGTATTCAGGATGGGCGCCCAGCCCTCTTGCCCGAACAGGGTCGCGTGGACCGGGTCATCGCCAAAATTGCGGTGGGTCTGGCCGCCATGAATAACCGAAGGCTGGAACTCGACAATTTTAAGATCCTGACATATCCATTAGTCTCTCCGAATAGGATCCCTTTTGAGGTGCGGAGCCTTATGGAGGCGCAGACAGACCGCTGGCAGACTGTTCAGTTGGGGGCATTTTCCTTTGTTTGGGTAGAAGAGTCATTCTTGCCACCATTGGTCGCGATGGACTTCCACTCGAGCTTATGGGCATTGGCAGTTATGCGACCAGATTAACTATAACGCCCCCTCCCCGCTGTTGTAAAAACCTGTTAAACTTTTGGGCGACGCCCCCTTAGCTCAGTGGCAGAGCACCAGTTTTGTAAACTGGCTACCCCAGTTCGATTCTGGGAGGGGGCTGCGGTTTTTTGCGGGCTCAGCAGCCGATGGCGCGGCTGATGACGAGGCGCTGGATCTCGGAGGTGCCTTCGCCGATCTGAAGGAGGCGCTGATCGCGGTAGAAGCGCTCCACGTCGAACTCCTTCATCAGGCCGTAGCCGCCGTGGATCTGCACGGCCTCGTTGGCGACCCATTGGGCGACTTCCGAGCAGTAAAGTTTGGCCATGGCCGATTCCGTGGCGAAGGAGCGGCCGGTGTCGCGCAGCCAGCAGGCCCTATAAAGGAAAGTCCGGGCGTGCTCGATCTTGAGGGCCATGTCCGCCAGCTTGAAGGCGATGGCCTGGAATTTCGAGAGGGGCTTGCCGAATTGGCAGCGCTGCTTGGCGTAGGATAGAGCGGCCTCATAGGCGCCTTGGGCGCAGCCCAGGCCCATCGCGCCGATGGAGAGGCGTCCGGAGTCCAAGGTCTTGAGCATCTGGCGGGAGCCTTCGCCTTTGGCGCCGAGCATGGCGGAGGCGGGCACTTTGACGCCGGAGAAATAAAGCTCGGCGGTGTTGGACGCGCGCCACATGAGCTTCTTGTGCATGGTCTTCGTCGTGAAGCCGGGCGTTCCCTTCTCGACGATGAAGCAGGTGAACTCGGGCGCGCCGCCCTCGGCGCGGCCGCTGACGGCCTGAACGATGACGCCGTCGGTCATGGGCGAGGAGCCGTTGGTGATGAAGATCTTGGCGCCGTCCAAGGTCCAGGAGCCGTCGGGGTTCTGGACGGCCTTGGTCTTGGAGCCGCGGGAGTCGGAGCCGGCCTCGGGCTCGGTCAGGCCGAAGGCGAAGAGGCCCTGGCCGGCGGCCAGGCGGGGGAGATATTTCTTTTTTTGCTCCGCATTGCCGAAATACATGACGGGAGCCACGCCCAGCGAGACGCCGGCGGCCACGGTGGCGGCGTGGGAGCCGTCCACGCGCGCGAGCTCCTCGACGGCGATCACATAGGAGAGGTAGTCCAGGCCCTGGCCGCCGAATTCCTCCGGGACGGTCAGGCCGAAGACGCCCAGCTCGCCCATCTCGCGCGTGAGCTCGGCCGAGAACTCCTCCTTCTCGTCGAGCTCGTGGGCGCGGGGCTTGATCCTGGCCTCCGCGAACCGGCGCACGGAGTCGCGGACCGTCTTTTGGGCGTCGCTTAGTTCATAATCCACTGGGCCATTCTAGCCAATCCGGGGCGTGTTCGGGGCCGCCGGCCCCGCGCTGATGGACAAAGCCGGCCGCTCCTGTTATACTGTGCCTCTCCGACGATGAAGACGCGCCCCCTTTCGAAGATCGTCATCCTTGCCGCCGCGCTGGCCGCGGCCTGCAGCCCGCCTAAATACGCCCCCTACCGGTCCGTGTTCAAGGATTTCACGGCCGCGGTCCCGATGGGCTGGAACGTGACCACCGAGTCCGACGGCAGGGACTTCGCCCAGACCCTCTTCGTCGGCCCCTTCGAGGCGGACTTCTTCCGCGGCGCGCCCAGCCTAAGCGTGCGCTGGTACCGCCGCTACCGCCCCCGCCGGCTTCCCGACGGGCGCCTGGAGATGTACGCCGACGCCGACGACTTCATCGCCCAGACGCTCCAACAGGTCTACGGCGGCAGGACGGTGCTCTACGGCGCCGGCCGCAGCCCGGAGGACTCCAGCCGGCCCGAGATCACGGCCGCGCCGGAGACGATCACGCTCCAGGCCTCCGGCCTGGCGGCCAAATATTTCGTCGCGCTCTCCCCGGTCCCGGCCCCGCCCGCCGGCCGCTGGGGCGTGGAGTACGACGCCGCCGGCGAGCCCTTCAACGTGCGCAAGCACGCCTACGCCGTCGTCCCCATGCGCGACGGCTTCTACGTGCTCTGCTACCCCGCCACGCGCGGCGGCTACGACCGGTACGAGGACCGCTTCCGGGCTTTGCTGGGCACCTTCCGCCCGCTCACCGACGGCCCCGAAGGCCCCCCGGCGCGCCTGCCTGCGCCCGGCTCGTGAGTCCAAGGTCCCCATGCCTGCCGCTCCACGCCGCTCCCGCCCCCGCTTCAAGACCCGCGACGTGCGCCTAAGCGCGCGCCTGCGCGCCAAGCCCGAGGCGGTGTACCGGGCGCTCACCTCGGCGCGGGAGCTGACGCGCTGGTGGCTGCTGGGAGCCGAGACCGACGCCCGCGGCGGCGGGCGTGTGCGCATGGTCTGGCCGCGCCTGCGCGGGCGCGACGGCCTCAAGGGCTTCGGCGAGCGCGAGGGCTTCTTCGTGGACCTCGAGCCGGGGCGCAAGGTCGCCTGGCTGTGGCGGCCGGTGCGGGGCGAGCAGGGCGTGCCCCCGCTGGCCAGCGTCTTCCTCCTGCCCAAGGGCCGCGGCTGCGAGGTGACGCTGGTCCACGCGGGCTTCCCCGCCGATCCCGCCGCCGACGGCGCCTACCGCTCCTGCGCCTGGGCCTGGGAGGACGGTCTGGCCAAGCTCAAGCTCTACCTGGAGACCGGCCGCACCTGCCGCGCGGAGGCCCTGGACATGGAGGCCGCGCGCCTTCTCACGCGGGAGCAGGCGTGAGCGCGCTCGCCGCCCTGCTGGCCGCCGCCGCGGGCGCGCTGCTGGCCGGGCTGGGCTTCTACCTGGTCTTCTTCTCCGCGCGCAAGAACGAGGAGTCCTCCCGCGCCCAGCTCAAGGAGGACTTCCGTTCGATCCTGGAGCTGGCCGAGCAGAAGCTGGAGACCGAGCGAGCGCGCCAGACGAGCGAGCTGGAGGAGAAGCGTGTCGCCGTGGAGGCCGCGGTTTCCGGCCTCTCCGAGCGGCTCAAGTCCTACGAGGAGCTGGTGCGCCGCTTCGAGACCGACCGCGCGCAGAAGTACGGTTCCCTGGAGAAGGGACTGCAGTCCGCCGCCGAGCAAACCGCCAAGCTGGCCCAGTCCGCGGAGGGCCTGCGCGCGCTCCTCGACAACTCCCGCGCCCGCGGCCAGTGGGGCGAGCGCATGGCCGACGACATCCTGCGCGCCAGCGGCCTGCAGGAGGGCGTGCAGTACCTCAAGAACCGCGCCCAGGAGACCTCCTCCTCCCGCCCCGACTTCACCTTCCTGCTGCCCGACGGCAAGAAGCTCAGCATGGACGTGAAGTTCCCGCTCGACAACTGGCTGAAGCTGGTCCACGCGGGCGCGGAGGACGAGCGCGCCCGCTATAAAAAGGATTTCGAGCGCGACGTGAAAGCCCGCGTCAAGGAAATCCAGGGCCGCGGCTACATCAGCCCGGAGGAGGGGACGCTGGACTACGTCCTGCTCTTCATCCCCAACGAGCAGGTGTACGGCTTCATCCAGGAGTCCTTTCCCGGCCTGGTGGACGAGGCGCTGAGCCAGAAGGTGGTGCTCTGCTCGCCCTTCACGCTCTACGCGGTTCTGGGCGTGGTGCGCCAGGCCTTCGAGCACTTCCATTTCACGCAGGCGGCCCAGGAGATCCTAAAGATGATCTCCCAGTTCGCTTCGGTCTACGACGCCTTCAAGGAGCGCTTCCTAAAGATGGGCGAACAGCTCGCCAAGCTGCGCGAGACCTACGACGACGTCGAGGGCAAGTCCTTCAAGCGCCTGGAGAGCTCCATCCAGAAGATCGAGCGCGCCCGCCGCGGCGAGGAGAAGTCAGAGCCAGCGAAACTTCCTTTGGGGTAGTTGGCGCGGTTTCGGAACGCTATGAAAATTACGATGATGCTTGCCGATTTTGCCCAAGTTGTGGACGGGAAACTCTACATTATGGGTGGCGGTTGGACGATGACCGGTCCGACCTCGAGTCCTTCCGCGATTGCTATTAAAGTTGAGGTGCCTTGGACTGAAGCCAACCGCAAGCACAAGCTGCAGGTTGCGCTCGTAGACTCCGATTATAATCCTGTTCTGGTGCCGACGCCTGGCGGGAACGTGCCGTTGGTAATCAACGCTGAATTTGAGGTTGGTCGTCCCCCGGGGATGATTCCAGGGTCTCCACTGAGCGTGCCGATGGCATTGAATATCGGTCCTGTGCCGCTTGTGCCGGGGGCACGTTATGTCTGGAAGTTGACGATTGATGGAAATAGTAATGATGATTGGCAGGTGACATTTTCAACCAGGCCGCCGCTTGCGACTCCCACGCCATGATGCTTCAAAAATACGAACCCCCGCCCGGGCCAGCCGGACGGGGGCTCTTGAAGGGCCGTTCGCCTATAACTTGACGACGTTGGCCGCCTTCGGGCCCTTGTCCGTCTGCATCAGATCGAACTGGACCGCCTGGTTTTCCGACAGGCTGCGGAAGCCGTCGGCGCGGATGGCGCTGTGGTGCACGAACACGTCCGGGCTGCCGTCGTCGGGCGTGATGAAGCCGTAGCCCTTCTGGTCGTTGAACCACTTTACTTTTCCGTTCATGGTCATCGTGGCGTGTTACCTCTGGATTGCGGCGTATGCGGGCTCCGCGTCGGAACCCGCGGACATTATATCACGGGCCGCCGTCCGTCCAGTGTCGTTTGTTCGCGTTTGAAGGCGGTCGAGCCGCGTCTTTTACGAGGGGCGGCGGGCTCGGCGGCGGGCGTCGGCGGCGGCCGCGCGGGCCTTCTCGCCGGGGGTCTCGACCCGCAGGGGCGGCACCGGGGAGGGGCGGCCCTGGGCGTCCACGGCCACCATCGTGACGAGGCAGGAGTTGGTGTGCTGGCGCGTCCCCCCGGGCATGTCCTCGGCGTAGACCTCCACGCCGATCTCCAGGGAGGTGCGCCCGGCGTAGTGCACCCGCGCCTCGGCGATCAGGAAGGTGCCCACGCGGATGGGGACCAGGAACTCCACGCGCTCCATGGCGACCGTGACCGCGGGCTTGCCCGCGTGGCGCATCGCGCAGACCGAGGCGGCCTTGTCCACCATCTGGAGCACCTTGCCGCCGAACACGGTCCCGTGCATGTTCGCGTCGGGGGGGAACATCAGGTCGGCGACCACGCTGACCGAGTCGCGCGCCGGCTTGGCCGCGCCCGCGGCCTCCGGCTTAGGCTTTCGCGAGGCCATACAGGGACGGCCGCCGGTCGGCGAAGAGGTCGTTGGCGGGATGGACCTTCTTGTCCTTGGCGGTCCAGGCGTCCACGGCGACCACCGCGGCGCGGGTCTCCTCGTGGCCGAGGCGGGCGAGCAGGGAGCCGTTGGGCGAGACGATCTGGGACTGCCCGATGAAGCGCAGGCCGCGCTCGGCGCCGACCCGGTTGGCGGTGGCGCTGAAGACGCGGTTCTCCAGGGAGCGGATCTTCATGCCCTCCGGGGCCCAGGGCAGGACCAAGTTCGAGGGGTGCGCGATCACCTGCGCACCGCGCAGCGCCAGCGTGCGCGCGGCCTCCGGGAAGAACCAGTCGAAGCAGATCATCACGCCCACCTTCGCGCCGGCCACGTCCTCCACCCAGAGGCCCGTGTCGCCGGGGGCGAAGAAGCGCTTCTCGCCGCCGAAGATGTGCGTTTTGCGGTAGACCCGCGTCTTGGCGGCCGTCACCAGCATCGCGGAGTTGTAGAGGCGCGCCCCGGCCTTCTCCGGGAAGCCCGCCACGATCGCGCAGCCGCGCTGGGCGGCGTAGGCCTTGAGCAGGCTCGCCAGGGGGCCGTCGGCGCGTTCGGCGCAGCGCGCCGCCTCGGCCTTGGTCTTGAAGGCGTAGCCGGAGGCGAAGAGCTCGGGCAGGACCCAGAGGTCGGCCTCGTGCTTGTCCATGAGCTCCAGGCAGGCCTTGAGGTTGCCCGGCGCCTTGAGGAACTTGGGGTGATTCTGGACGACGCCAAGGCGCAGCTCCATGATCAGGGAGTCTAGCAAAACGCTAGAATGCCGTTCGATGACCGAGGCGACCGGGACCCGTCGGCTTGCGCCCCTCGCGGCCGCGGCCGCGCTGGCCGCGATGCTCTTCGTCTCGCGCCTGCCTCCGTCCGATGCCTTTTTCCTCCCGCGCCGCGGCGGCTTTTGGCTCTACCAAGCGGCGTGGGCGATGTCGGCGACGGGCCGCGGCCGGGCGATCTTTTCCGGCGTCGTCGCGCTGGCTCTTTTGGCGGCCGGCTTTGTTTATTTGCGTTCTCTTTGGCGCGCCGCATCTCGGCGCATTCTCGTCGCGCTCGGCGGGTTCGTCGCCGCCGCGCTCCTGGCCGCGGACGCATTCCGGCGCGTCCTCGACCTGGTCCAACTCGTCTGGTTTCCCTACGGCTCCATGGACGTCCGCGAGCCCCTCGTCGTCTTCGTCCTGGCGGCCGCGTTCCTGGCCCTGGCCGCCGAGCTCTCCCTTGCCTGGGCCGCCGGCCGCCGCGGCCGCGCGCTCCGGCTCGCCTTCGTCCTGGCCGCGCTCGACCTAGGCGGCGCCGGTCTGGCCCGGGCCCGCGGCGTGGGGCGTCCCCTCCCGGACCCGGGCCCCCCGGTCGTTGCCGCCTACGTGGTCTTGACCGAGACGCCGGCCGGTCCCAGCCGGGAGCCCTATCTCCTGATCTCCGGCCTCTTCTCCAGCCGCGACGTCCGGCCCGAGCTGCGCGCCTTGGCCGCCAAACCCGGCGACGCCCGCGCCCTGCCCGCGCTCCGGGCCTTGTACGAGGAGGACGTCAAGCGCTGGGACGTCCCCGCCCTGCGCCGGGACTTGTCCTTGGGCGCCTCCCGCGGCGACGGCCTGGCCTTCGCCCTGCTGTCGTCCCATCTCGCTTCGGCCGCCTCGTCGCCGGAGGCCCGCGCCGCGCTGGACGCCCTGTCCGACGAGCGGGCTTATCGGATCGGGCCGCTCGGCGCGGTCTCCCTGGCCCGCGCCTACGCCCGCCTGGGCGCCGGCCCCGAGTCGGGGCGCTGGGCCGCCCGTGGCGGCGTGCCGGCCGGCCTTTTAGGCCTCGACGCCGTCGGCGCCCTGTCGCCGGGGCGCGTCTCGGGGACCCTACGCGGCCCCCGCCCCGCGGCCGTCGCGCTCTACCGATGGGGCGATCCGTCCTACCTATTGGACGCCTCGGGCCTGGTCGCGGCGGCGGAGCCGGACGTCCGGGGCCGCTTCGCGTTCTACGGCCTTCCCGCCGGCCGCTACTACCTCGCCTTCGCCTTTCCCGCCGCAGCCGCCTCCGGCCCGCCCGAAGTCTCCGGCCACCGTGGCGACATCACGCTCGACGCCCGACATCCCGCGGCCGACGCGGGCGCGATACGCGTGTCTTTTCCGGAATCAAAACTTACTCCGGAGTAAGCTTTAATCGGCGGCGCTTAACGCGTCATGCGGTGATTCGGGTCGAGGCGCTCGCGCAGCCACGTCTTGATGACCGCCTGGCGGGAGATATTGAGCTTCACCGCCTCTTGGTCCAGCCGTTGAACCATCCAATCAGGGAAGTCAACGTTGACTCGGCGTACCTTGGTCACGATCGGATGTTTCAAGTCAAGATACGGGGTAATGTCCTCTCCCTCATCTGCCATGCGGTCGAATTCCGCTGCGGTAATCATCTTAGGAGTTTCTTTGCGTTTGCATGCTTTTTTCATAGATGTTCTCCAGGCGCCTGTCTGCTCGATGGCATGTGATTAACCGTGTCAGTCCGTCTCGCATCGTGAAGACGGCCATGTAACATAGGTCTTCGACCCTGGCTATCGAATCGCAGCATGAGTATAACAGTTATATCTTTCGATTGCCAGGGCGGCTTGAGTGCGCCCATAGGTATACGCACGAGGGGGCAAAAAGTTCCCGCAATTTTCCCGCCGTGAGGGCTGTTTGGGAGGTTAGCGGCGCGAAGAAGTCGAGAGCGAAGCGGGAGCTTCGTCGATGAAGACGACGGAACGTGAGGATTTCAGCAGGATTTTTAGGTGGGACACGGGCTTGGCCCGCGGCGACAGGCGATAGCGCACCTCGAGCTCGCCGTCGACGTTCTTGACGGCGGTGATCCGGCCGGGGACCGTCAGGAAGACGACCATGCGGCGCTTGAAGTCGATCCGCGGCGGGCGGCCGGGCAGTCCGGCCGCGGACCATGCCTCGGCGAGGGAGTCGGCGTCGCGCAGGACGACGCCGGGGGGCTCGGAGAGCGAGCCGTCCTTGAGCAGGATCTGGGCGATGCCCATGCGGGACTTCTCTTTCTCCAGGCCGGCGATGAGCTCTTCGTTGCGCGCGGAGCGGGCTTCCTCGGTCATGACGGCGGACGTGGAGGGAGCAGCCGGCGCCGCGTCCAGCGGCCGGCCGGGAGCGCGGGCCTCGGAGAGAGCGGATCCGGTGGCCGCAAGGGTCAAGGCGTCGAGCCGGAGCCGGGACGCCGGGGCGTTCGCCGCGGTGTAGACCTCGGCCGCGGGTCCGGGCGGGACAAGGGGCGGGGGCGCGTGCGCGCGCAGCCACAGGATCATGGCGGCGATGCCCGCGGCGAGCGCGGCGACGCCCAGGCGCAGGGAAGCCCTCATCGGCTCAGGCCTCGCATCTAGCGCGCGTAGACCGCGACTCGCGCGGCGGTCCGGAAGGGGCAGCCGGTGAGCTTGCGCACGGCGTCCAGGCTGGAGTCCGGGCTCAGGGCGGTCAAGGTCAGGCCGCCGGTGCCGATCTCGAAGGAGGCCAGCTCCGTCACGATCGCATTCACCACGCCCTTGCCGGTCAGAGGCAGGGAGCATTTGGGCAGTATCTTGGGGCGCCCGTCCTTGGTCGCGTGCTCCATGGCGACGATGACTTTTTTGGCGCCGGCGACCATGTCCATGGCGCCGCCCATGCCCTTGACCTTCTTGCCCGGGATCATCCAGTTGGCCAGGTCCCCGTCGGCGGAGACCTCCATGGCGCCGAGCACGGTGACGTCGAGATGGCCGCCGCGCACCATCGCGAAGGACTCCTGGGAGCCGAAGTAGGAGCAGCCGGGGCGCTCCGTGATCGTCTCCTTGCTGGCGTTGATGAGGTCGGGGTCCTGCTCGCCCTCGCGCGGGTAGGGGCCGTAGCCGAGCATGCCGTTCTCGGTGTGGAGGACGATCTCCACGCCCGGGGGCAGATAGTTGGGGATGAGAGTGGGGATGCCGATGCCGAGGTTGACGTAGTCGCCGTTCTTTAATAAACGCCCTGCTTGGCGGGCGATGACGACGCGGGCGTCCTCAGACATGGGCGGCGCGCAGGGTCAGCCTCTCGATGGGCTTGGCGTAGCGCGGTCCTTGAAGGATCATGTCCACGTAGATGCCCGGAGTGTGGACCTGATCCGGGTCCAGGGCTCCGGGCTCGACGAGCCGCTCGACCTCGGCGATCACGCGCTCGGCGGCGGTGGCCATGACCTGGTTGAAGTTGCGCGTCGTCTTGCGGTAGATCAGGTTGCCGTGGCGGTCGCCTTGGGAGGCCTTGATCAGCGCGATGTCGCCGCGCAGGCCGCGCTCGAAGACGTGCCAGCGTCCGTCGAATTGGCGGGTCTCTTTGCCCTCGGCTACGGGGGTGCCGTAGCCGGTCGGCGTGTAGAAGCCGGCGACGCCGGCCCCGCCCGCGCGCAGGCGTTCGGCCAAAGTCCCCTGCGGGTTCCACTCCACCTGGAGGCGGCCGTCGAGCGTCATCTCCTCGAAGGCCTTGCACTCCCCGCCGTACGACATGATCATGCGGCGGACCTGCCCGGCGCGCAGGAGCGGGCCGATGCCGAACTCATCGAGGCCGGCGTTGTTGGAGACGAGCGTGAGGTTCTTGGTTCCGCGTGCGAGCAGGGCGGCGAGCAGGTTCTCGGGGATGCCGCAGGTGCCGAAGCCGCCGACCAGGACGGTCGCGCCGTCCCGGACGCCCGCCGCCTCCAGCGCCTTCGCGGCGGAGGCGGCGGTCTTGTCCACGCTATTACTCGGACACGCTCCTAGGCGGGGGCGAGGGTCTTCTTGGCCTTCGCGGCCCGGCCGAGGACTTCCTCGCGCAGGGCGTCGGCCTTGTCCGTCTTCTCCCACTCGAAGTTCTTCTCCTCGCGGCCGAAGTGGCCGTAGGCGGCGGTGGGGCGGTAGATGGGGCGGCGGAGCTTGAAGGCGTCGATGATGCCCTTGGGCGTCATCGGGAAGTGCCGGCGCACGGCGGCCTCGATGCGGGCCTCGTCGGCGTGTCCGGTGCCGTGGGCGTCGAAGTAGACGCCGACGGGCTCGGCCACGCCGATGGCGTAGGCGAGCTGGACGGTGCACTCGTCGGCCAGCCCCGCCGCGACCACGTTCTTGGCGATGCAGCGGGCCATGTAGCAGGCCGAGCGGTCCACCTTCGTCGGGTCCTTGCCGGAGAAGGCGCCGCCGCCGTGCGGGGCGCGGCCGCCGTAGGTGTCCACGATGATCTTGCGGCCGGTCACGCCCGCGTCGGAGGCGGGGCCGCCGACCACGAACTTTCCGGTGGGATTGATGAGGAAGCGGGTCTTCTCATCGATGAGCCGCTTGCCCAGGACCGGGCGGATCACCACGTCGATGATCTCCTTGCGCGCCTTCTCGGTGATCTGCTCGCCGGACTTGTCCAGAATCTCCGGGCCATGCTGAGTGGAGAGCACCACGGTGTCGGCGCGCAGGGCGCGGCCGTCCAAGTACTCGACCGAGACCTGGGACTTGCCGTCCGGGCCCAGGTACTTGAGCTCCCCGGAGCGGCGCACCTCGGCCAGGCGGCGGGTGAGCTTATGGGCGAGCATGATCGGCAGCGGCATGAGCTCCGGCGTCTCGCGCACGGCGTAGCCGAACATGATGCCCTGGTCGCCCGCGCCGCCCGTGTCCACGCCCTGGGCGATGTCCGGGGACTGGCGGCCGATGGCGTTGAGGACCGCGCAGGAGGCGGCGTCGAAGGCGTATTCCGGGCGGGTGTAGCCGATGTCGGCGACGACCTCGCGCACCAGCTTGTCCACGTCCACCCAGGCGCGGGTCGTGATCTCTCCGCCGACGATCACCAGCCCGCGGGAGACGAAGGTCTCGCAGCCCACGCGGCTCAGGGGGTCCTGGGCCAGGACCGCGTCGAGCACGGCGTCGGAAATCTGGTCGCAGACCTTGTCGGGGTGCCCCTCGGTCACGGACTCGGAGTTGAAGAAATACTTGCCTTTTCGCTGCATGTTCGTTGATCCCTCCCGGGGAGGGCGAGTATAGCAATTTTCCCGTCGGATGGCGGCGGGCGCTTCACTCGGCGCGATCGCCTACGCGGTGGGGGCGCCGTGCGCCCGCGCGGGGATGGTGAAGAGGAACGAGGAGCCTTTCCCCTTCTCCGATTCGACCCAGATCCTGCCGCCGTGCGCCTCGATGATGGTCCGGCAGATCGCCAGCCCCAGGCCCGTTCCCGCGATCTTAAGCTCCTTGCGCAGACCCGCATCGAGCTGCTGGAACTCCTGAAAGAGCTTGGGGATGTCCTCGGCGGCGATTCCGCGACCCGTGTCGTCCACGCGGAAGCGCACGCCGTCCCCGTCGAGTTCCGCGCCGACGATGATGCGCCCGCCCGTCGGCGTGAACTTGAGCGCGTTCGACACGAGGTTGTTGACCACCTGCTCGAGCTTCTCCCGGTCGGCGAAGAGGGGGGGCAGGTCGTCCGGGACCCGCGTCTCCAGGGCCGTTCCCCTGGAGGCGGCTACCAGCGCGAAGATCTCGACGACGGGCGACACCAGCTCCCGCGGCCGGACCTCCTGCCGGTGCAGCTTCATGCGGCCGGCCTTGATCTTGGCCGCGTCCAGGATGTTCGAGATGAGCAGGACCAGCTGCCAGCCCGCGGTCTCCACCCGCAGCAGGTTCTGGCTCTGCTTTTCGTTGAGGGGGCCGTAGAGACCCGCGCGCATCGCCTGGACGACCATGATCATGGCGTTGACGGGGCCGCGCAGGTCGTGCGACACGGTGGAGACGAAATGGTCCTTGGCCGCGTCGAGGATCAGCAGCCTCCTGCGCTCCGCCTCGTCGCGCAGGCGTCCGATCAGGGAGGAGGCCGTGTAGATGGCCAGCGCGGCCAGCGACGGGAACAGCGGATCCAGGAGCCAATGGAGGCGGGAATAGGCGTACCAGGACAAGGGGAAAGCCGCCGCCGCCATCGTCAGGCCCCAGATGCCGCACCACGCGGCTCCCAGCCGCGGCAGGAGGAGGATGAGCAGACCTCCCAGGGCGAGCAGGTAGGCGGCCTCGGCGCCGTCGGCCCAATCCGGGCGGCGCAGGAAGGCCCCGAGCAGGGCCTGTTCCACGATTTGGGCCTGGATCTCGACCCCGGGCGCGGCGGGATGGAGCGGGGTTGCGTGCAGATCCTGCAGCCTGGGCGCGCTGGACCCGACCAGCGCGATGGCGCCGGCGACCCTCTCCTTGGGGAAAACGGGCTCGAGGAGGCGCCACGCCGGGATCGTCCGTTCGGGGGAGGGCTCTGAATAATGCGGCCGGAAACGTCCCGCCGCGTCGGTCGGCAGGACAAGCGCGCCGACCTTGACCGAGTTGATGCCCGTGTGCTGGCCGAAGCTGGGCACGCGGCTGGCGCCGGAGGATTTGACGGCCAGTCCGTCGGCTCCCTGGGCCAGGCGCAGCGCCTCGAGCGCCAGGGAGGGGTAGACGACCGGGCCCTTGCGCAGGAGGAGCGGGACGCGGCGGACGATGCCGTCCCCCTCGGGGATGAAGTTCAGGAACCCGTGGCCCGCCGCCGCCCCCTCCAGCTCCGGCAGGTTGAGGACGGCGCCGGAAAAGTCCCCCAGGTAGCTTAAGGGGCTGTCTCCGGCGTAGGCGATGCCGGCCTTGAGCGCCGGCGCGGCCGGGCTGGCTCGGTCGGTGAGCATGAAGCCGGCCGCCGCGCGGGTCCGGGCCATGGCCTGCGCCAGGAGGGCGTCGTGGTCCGGCAGCAGGCGCGCCTTCTCCCGGAAGGCGGCGGTCTCGGGGAGGTTCGGCATCAGGTCCGCGAGCCGGCGCGGCGAGGTCCGGTCGGGTTCGGAAAAAACGATGTCGAGGGCGACGGCCGCCGCGCCGAGCTCGGAGAGGCGTGTCATAAGCCGCGCCATCAGCGGCCGCGGCCAGGGCCAGGGGCCCAGCCGCGCCAGGCTCTCGTCGTCAATGTCGATGACGCGGACCGGGGCGGACCGGTAGGGCCGCGGGCTCAACGCCTGGTACGCGTCGAAGATCTTATCCTGGTACGCTTGGAGGGTCTCGACGCGCGCCAGGCGCAGGGCCAAGGCGCCCAGCAAAAGCAGGGACGGCACAAGCGTCTGAGCCCATCGCCATGCGGCCTCACGATGCCCCATATCTTTCGCTCTTTAAAATGCTTGCATATTAAAACCTCTTCATGCTCTTGTTTCCGTTTTTGATGCTCCTCGCCGCCCCGATCCGCGCGGGCGTCCCCCCCGCGGTCCCGCCCCGCGCAGGGGACGCGGCGGTCGCCTTCGAACAGATTCTCGCCGACCCCGACAACGTCGAGCTCAACCTTCGCTTCGCGCGGCAGGAAGCGACTGCCGGCAACCTGCGCGCCGCCTTGGCCGCCTTGGACCGCGTTCTGGCCGTCGCTCCCCAGCGTCAGGATGCCAGGCTGCTGCGCGCCGCGCTCCTGTTCCGCCTGGGGAGTTTCCAGGACGCCGACCAGGAGCTGGATGTGCTGAGCGCGGCCGCCCCGGCCCCCGAGATACGCGAGCGCCTCGCCGCCTTCAAGCGTCTGGTCCGGCGCGGCGGTCAGCACGCGAGGCTGAGCGTCCTCGTCGGCGCGGGCTTTGAGTATTATTCCAACCGCAACGCCGCGCCCGCTTCAGGCCAGAGCCTCCTCTTCGACGCCCCCATTCCCCTGCAGTCGGGCTCCCAGCGGCGCGACGACACCGCGGCCGTCCTGCTGGCCCGCGTGGACGCCGAACGCGACCTCGCCGACGATCCGCGGCGCCGGCTGTTCGGGTCTCTCGCCTACTATCGCGCGGAGCAGACCCTCCTGGACGCCCTCGACCTGCAGGATTATGCCCTCAACGGCGGGATCGCCTTCAAGTCCGAGCTTCTCGACGTCACCCCCTCCCTGACGTTCGAGCATCTCCTGCTGGCCCAGTCCACCTATCTGCGCGCCCGCGGGGCGGCCCTGCGCGTCGACCGCCGCTTCCCCGGCGGGCTGGGGCTGTACGTGGAAGGCCGCGATCGCTACCAGGATTTTTCGGCCACGAGCGCCATCCCGACCGCTGCGCGCCGCAACGGCGTCCAGATCGACGGGGCGTTGGGCGCCGAGTACGCCCTGACTCCCCGCCTGAAGGCCGGCCTGGCCTACGTCCACACGATCAAGCGCGCCTCGTTTCGCGCCGAGTCCTTCAACCGCGATGGGGCCAACCTCCATCACTCGTGGCTGATCGGCCGGGGCATGTTCCTGTCCTCGGACCTGGCCGTGAACTGGGATTCCTACGAGGGCCACGATCCGTTCATCAGCGCCAGCCGCCGGCGCGACAACACCTGGCGCGCGCGCGCGACATTCGGGACGACGCTCGGCTTCCTCGCGTCGTCCTTGAGAGACTTCGCCTGGACCTTTACGTACGAGTACTTCCAGGATGTCTCCTCCCTGCTGAATTACTCCTATACCAACAACAAGGCCGCCGCCATGCTGACCTATCGCTGGGAGGCCGGCCTCTGATCAAGCAGTTTGCCGGTTGGCAAGCTCGCCCAATGGGCTTGACGCGGGGGGAAACCCGGGGTTACACTCAGACAAGGGTGAGAGCTTTTCGAGACGCGGCGTTCCTGGCGCTGTGGGGCGGGCTGCCGGTCTTCGCGGCGGCCCAAGCGGCCGTTCCGGGTCTGCTCCGCATCGGCTCGGCGGCGATCGTGCGCGGGCGCGTGGAGGCCCGCTCCGAGGGCTCGCCCGCGGTCGGCCGCGTGCTGGGCAGCGGCCAGCCCGTGTACCTCAACGACCGCATCACCACCGACGCCGCGGGCCGCCTGCAGATCCTGCTGCGCGACGAGACCGTGTTCACGATCGGCCCCAACACGTCCCTGGTCCTCGATGAGTTCGTCTATGACCCGTCGAGCGGGATCGGGGCGGCGTCGGTCAGCGTGATTCAAGGCGTTTTCCGGTTCATCACGGGCAAGATCGCTCGGAGGGCCCCCTCCAACATGAAGGTCAGGCTCCCGATGTGCACGATCGGCATCCACGGGACCGACGTCATGGGGGTGGTCGCCGCCGATCAGGCGACGGTCGTCCTCAAGTCGGGCCGGATCACCGTTGCCAACGAGGCCGGCTCCACCGACGTGGACAGGCCGGACTTCGCGACCGTCATCGCCGCCGGGAGCGCGCCGAGCCAGGCCTTCGCGGCCTCTCGGGAGATGCTGGACTCCCTGGGCGGTCCCCTGTCGCCGTCCAAGCCGGCTCCGGCCGGCCCCGCCGTCCCCGGGCAGGCCCAAGACGCCCCGGCCTCCGAGGAGCCCGCGCCGAGCGGGCCCGTGGACACGACGTCCCTGGACGCCCACTTGGCGTCCGTCGAGCAGCAGACCCCCGTTCTGCCCGAGGGGGCCGTTTCTTCCTGGGACAGCATCCGCCAGCTCCAAGGAATCGGGGCTTACGACGCCAGCGCCGCCTTCAACGGCGTCGGCGCCGCCTTTCCGCCCGGCACCACCTGGGACATCCATCTCTCCGCGGATTTCAACGCGCGCTCCTTCGTCCCGGGCAGCGCCGCGTCCATCACCACCCCTCCCGGGCCCACGGGCAACTTCAACACCACGCTGTTGAACCTGCCTTCGTGGGACGGCCTTTCGGGCGCCGCAACGCTGACCTTCGGGATGGTCCAGCCCGGCTGTACCGCGTCCACCTGCTTCTACACCATCTTCTTCGTCAACCGCGACGGTCAGGCGGGGGGGCAGATCGACGCGGCGGTTGCCTATGACGACGGCGCCAACACCGGCTCCGGCAGCATGACCATCCCCCGTCGCTAGATGCTGCGAGGCCTTCCTCAACCGCATCT
>JACQPJ010000015.1 GCA_016207605.1 Elusimicrobiota bacterium | reverse complement strand
TCGATGAGTTGACGCAAGCCTGGTCGTCGGCCGATGCGCCGGTCGCCACGGCCTTCCGGCTGGGGTTCGGGAGTCCAGACCCCTACTACCGCTTCGTCTCCCGGCTGGCGAGCCTCAGGACCAACCTGACCCGCGTCCCGCATGGAGACCAAGGCATCGCGTTGCGTCGGGATACCTTCCTCAGGATCGGAGGCTTCCCGCCGGTCCCTCTGATGGAAGAATACGAACTCTTCAAGAAGCTCAAGCCGTTGGGCCGGGTCATGATGCTGCCGGGCTCGGTGGCGACGTCCGCCCGGCGCTACGAGAGAAACGGCAGGCTCTTCAACGCCCTGCGCAGCGCGGGCATCATCGTTCTGTATTATCTGGGGGTGCCTCCGCGCTCCCTGGCGAGGTTGTACCAATGAACACGCTCATCGTCTTCGTCAAAGCCCCGGTGGCGGGCCGAGTCAAGACCAGGCTCTGCCCTCCGCTGTCTTTCGCCCAGGCCGCGGAACTCTACCGCGCCTTCGTCAAAGACACCCTGGCGTCCGCGGCCGTGGTTCCGCAGACGCGGGTCGAAGTCGCCTATGCCCCTTTCGACGATCACGCGAGCTTGGACTGGATCGAGCCGCGGACCCGCCCCGGTTTATTCCTCCAACAAGGCGCGGACCTCGGCCGGCGGCTTGAAAACGCCTTCGCCAAGGCTTTCCGCGACGGCGCGGACAAGGTCGCGATCATCGGGTCAGATACGCCCCAGCTCGATCCCGCCATCGTGGCGAAGGCGTTCTCGGCCTTGGACCGCAAGGAGGCCGTCCTAGGTCCCGCGAGAGACGGAGGCTACTACCTGATCGGCCTGCGCAAAACGCGCCCATGCCTGTTCGCGCGGATACCCTGGTCAAGCGACAAGGTCTTCGCGGAAACGGTTGCCCGCGCGCGGCTGGAAGGCGTTTCCTTGGAATGCCTCCCCGAGTTGAACGACATCGACACCTTCGCGGACTTGAAACGCCTCGCTGACGCGCTGCGCAACCAGCCGGGCAGGGCGCCATTCACGAGACAGGCGCTCGCGGCATTGTCCGGGAGGGAGCTGCTCCATGACGCCGCCGCGTAATGTCCGCCGACTCGCGCCGCTATTGGTCGCGGGGCTGGCCTTGGGCACGCCGGCCTCGGCCGCCTTCGATCCAGCCCACTTTGCCTGGGAACAGGTTCTCCAGGCCCATGTTCGCGATGGGCGCGTCGATTACAAGGGACTCCGGTCCCATCCGGAAGCGCTTGACCGCTATCTGGACTCCCTGGCCGCGCTCCGCCCGGCGGAGTACGATTCCTGGTCCCGCGAGGCGCAGCTCGCCTTCTGGATCAACGCCTACAACGCCTTGACCGTCAAGGCCGTTCTCGACCATTACCCGATCAAGCCCTCCTGGCAGGGTTGGGTCCGCTATCCGAAGAACAGCATCCGGCAGATTCCCGGCGTATGGGACAAGCTGAGATTCCGCGTCATGGAACGCGAGGTCACGCTTGATGAGATCGAGCACGGGACGCTGCGCGCGAGGTTCAAGGAACCGCGCGTCCATATGGCCTTGGTGTGCGCCTCCATCGGCTGCCCTCCCTTGCGCGGCGAGGCGTTCACCGGGACCAAGCTCGACGCTCAGCTCGACGACCAAGCCGGACGGTTTCTTAGGTCCAAGGACAAGTTCCGTATCGACCGGGACGCGGGAGTCGTCTACCTGTCGCCGATCTTCCAATGGTTCGGCGGCGACTTCATGCAGGCCTACGCGCCCTCCTTGGGATTCGGCGGTCGCGGCGCGGAGGAAGGAGCCGCGCTGAACTTCATCAGCCGCTCCTTGGGCGAGGACGACCGCGCCTTCCTGGCGAACGGCGGCTTCAAGGTCCGGTACCTCGATTATGACTGGTCCCTCAATGAGAGGCCTCGGCCATGAAACCCCGATATTTGGCTCTCGCGTTGCCGGCCGCGGGGTTATTCGTCCTTTTACAACAGTATGATGTCCGAGCGTTGCTCGAAGGATTTCTCATCCGCGTGCATGGCCTCGGCCCCTGGGCGCCCGCCGCTTTCATGGCCGCCTACGTCGCGGCCTGCGTCTTGTTCATCCCCGGAGCCCTCCTCACGCTTGGAGCGGGGGCGCTTTTCGGATTGGTGATGGGGACGGTGTATGTCTCCATCGCCTCGGTGGCGGGCGCGACGGCGTCCTTTCTGATCGGGCGCTACTTGGCCGGGGAATGGGTCGCGCGAAAGCTGGAAACCAACCCGAGATTCGCCGCCGTGAGCGCGGCGGTCGCGAGGGAGGGCTGGAAAATCGTCGGGCTGACAAGGCTCTCTCCCGTGTTCCCGTTCAATCTCCTGAACTATGCCTTCGGGATCACGGAAGTCCGGCTGCGGGACTATGTCCTGGCTTCGTGGATCGGCATGCTGCCGGGGACCGTCATGTACGTCTACATCGGCTCGCTGGCCGGCAGCCTCGCCGGGCTGGGCTCGGGCGGCCGGGCCCGGACGCCGATGGAATGGGCTCTCTACGCCGTCGGCCTCGCCGCCACCGTAGCCGTGAGCGTGCTTATCACGCGCGTCGCGCGTTCCGCTCTAGAACAGCACACCCGCGCCCCGCTATGATCATCGAGCCCTTTGACGAACACAACCGCACGGTCGTCGCGAACGTACATCCGCCGGCCTGGGTCAACCCGCGGCCGGCGGACCGCTACAACCTCGTCGTCATCGGCGCGGGCACGGCCGGGCTCGTGACGGCCGCCGGCGCCGCGGGGCTGGGCGCGAAGGTGGCCCTGGTCGAGAAGCACTTGCTGGGCGGCGATTGCTTGAACGTGGGCTGCGTCCCGTCCAAAGCCCTCATCCGGGCCGCGCGAGCCTGCGCCGACGCGCGGGACGCCGGAGAGTATGGGGTGCGCGTCCCGCCCGGGACGACGGTAGATTTCCCGAAGGTCATGGAGAGGATGCGGCGCTTGCGCGCGGCATTAAGCCGCAACGATTCGGTCCAGAGGTTCAAGGACCTCGGCGTCGATGTCTTCCTGGGGCAGGGGAAGTTCGTGTCGCCGGACTCGCTTGAAGTCGACGGCGAGCGCATGAGCTTCTCGAAGGCCGTGATCGCCGCGGGAGCGCGCGCCGCGAGGCTGCCGATCCCGGGGCTTTGGGAGGCCCAGGCGCTGACCAACGAGACGGTGTTCGGCCTGACCGAGCTCCCGAAGCGCCTCCTCGTGATCGGCGCGGGTCCCATCGGCGTGGAGCTGGCGCAGGCTTTCGCGCGGTTCGGCTCGCGCGTGACCCTGTTCGAGGCGATGCACGGGGTCTTGCCCCGCGAGGACGCCGACGCCTCCGAGCTGATCCGTAAGGCTTTGGGCCGGGACAAGGTCGAATTCCTGTGCTGCGTCGAGATCGAGCGCGTTGACCGTCGCGACGGCGAGAGGGTGGTGCGGTTCAAGTCCAAGCACGGTCCCTCGGACGAGGCGGTCTTCGACGCCGTGCTCGTCGGCGTGGGGCGCTCGCCCAACGTCGAAGGCCTCGGGCTCGAGGCCGCGGGGGTCGACTACGACAAGGCCGGGGTCAAGGTCGACGAGCGCCTGCGGACCTCGAATCCTAAGATTTACGCGGCGGGCGACATCTGCTCCGCCTACAAGTTCACGCACGCGGCCGACGCCATGGCGCGCATCGCCATCCAGAACGCGCTGTTTCTGGGGCGCAAGCGGGCCGGCGCGCTGACCATTCCCTGGTGCACCTACACCGATCCCGAGATCGCGCACGTGGGCCTCTACGAGAAGGACGCCAAGGACAAGGGAATCCCGGTCGAGACCTTCGTCCAGGAGTTCCGGGACGTGGACCGCGCCGTCCTGGACGGAGAGAGCGAGGGGTTCGTCAAAGTGCATGTGCGCAAGGGAACGGACCATATCCTCGGCGCGACCATCGTGGCCCGGCACGCCGGAGAGATGATCAGCGAAATCACATTGGCTATGACGGCGGGCGTGGGGCTGAAAGCCATCGCCCAGATCATCCATCCCTATCCCACGCAGGCCGAGTGCATCAAGAAGGTCGCAGACGCCTACAGCCGGACGCGCCTGACGCCTTTCGTCAAGGACGTGCTCGAAAGGTGGCTTCGATGGAACCGATAAGCCGCCGCCTGCCGCCGGATGGAAGCGACGGAGATGTCTTCGGCCGAATCTTCGCCCTTAGGACCGTTGCCGTCGTCGGCTGTTCACCGAGACCTGAACGGCCGAGCCACTATGTCGCCGCCTTCCTCAAGGAGCATGGCTATCGCGTCATCCCGGTCAATCCAGGCCATAGGGCGATCCTGGGAGAAAAGTGCTTCCCGACCCTCTCGGCGATCCCTGGGGCGGTTGACGTGGTCGACGTGTTCCGCCGCAGCTCCGAGGTCCTTGCGATCATCGAGGACGCGATGCGCATCAAGGCCAAGGCGTTGTGGCTGCAGGACGGGATCACGCACCCGGAGGGAGAGGCATTGGCGCGCGCGGCGGGGCTCGACGTCGTCTCCAACGACTGCATGCTGCGGCGGTACTACCAGCGTCTCGGGCTCGAGCTATGAAACTCCCAATCTGGCTGTGGAGAACTCTCTGGCCGCTGAGGGCGCGGTTATGAAACCGCTCACCGCCTTCGTCTTGGCGGGCGGGGGAAGCCTCGGCGCCGTCCAGGTGGGGATGCTCAAGGCGCTGGCGCGGGCCGGGGTCGTCCCGGACTTGGTCGTCGGGGCCTCGGTCGGCGCGATCAACGGCGTGTTCTACGCGGGCGACCCGACGCCCGCGGGCGTCGAGCGCATCGAGCGCATCTGGCTCGGCTTGTCCCGCCGCGACGTGTTCCCTTTCCCCCTCGCGCAGGCCCTCCTCGGCCTCGCCGGGCGCTCCTCCCACGTCTCGGACCCGTCCCGGTTCCGCAGGGTCCTGGAGCCGCAGCTCCCTTTCGACAGGCTCGAGAAGTGCGCCCTGCCCTGCGCGGTCGTCGCGACCGACCTGATCGACGGAACGGAGCGCGTCTACCGCGAGGGGCCCGCGATGGACCTTTTGCTCGCCAGCGCGGCGATCCCGGCCGTGTACCCGCCGGTGCTGCACGAGGGGCGCTTCCTCGTCGACGGCGGCTTATCCAATAATGAGCCAGTTTCGACCGCCGTCTCCCTGGGCGCGACGAAAGTGATCGCGCTTTCGACCGGATTCTCGTGCGCGCGCTCGGAGCCTCCGCGCGGGGCCGTGGCAACGGCGCTCCACGCCTTGAACCTCCTCATCAATCGCCGCCTTGTTCGGGACCTTGAGGAAACCGCCGGCGACATCGAGATCGCCGTCGTCCCTCCGCTTTGCCCCGTGGAAGCGACCCCCTTCGATTTCTCCAGCACCGCCGAGCTTATCCGCCGCGCCGAGGCCTCCACAAGGCTTTGGCTGCGCCGTGGCGGCCTGTCGCGACGCGGCATCCCCGCGGAGCTTTCGCCGCACGGCCACTCATCCGAGCCTGCCGACCCTCAGGAGTGCGCCGCGCCCCGACGCCCGTCGACCACCAAAGGGAGGACGACACGATGAGCCAGTATCTAATCGTTCTGCACGCGGGAAAGGAGAGCCACGAAGGGCTGGCCCGCGCCTATCACGCCCTGCTCTACTGCAAGGACTTCTTGAAGAAAGGGCACGGGGCCAAGCTGGTCTTCGATGGAGCGGGGACCGAATGGGTAGCGGAGCTGATGAAGCCCGAGCACAAGCTCCATCCGCTGTTCAAGGAGATACAGGCCACGGGGTCGATAGACGCGATCTGCGATTCCTGCGCCGGCGCGTTCGGCGTGAAAGACCTGGCTCAGAAAAGCTCGATCCCCATGCGGGGGGAGTTCCACGGCCACCCGTCCATCGCGAAGTACGTATCGGAAGGCTACCAACTGCTGGTGCTGTAGGGAGGACCCATGGAAGACAACGCGTTGGCTTGCAGCCGCTGCAACTATCAGGCGGACCAGAAGCCCGAGGGCTGGCGCCGATGCGGCAAATGCGGAATGCTCTGGTGCCCCAAGTGCGCTCCCGTCTCCGACCGCTGCGCCAACTGCGTGGGCGGCACGCTCGTTCCGGCGCCTTAGGGGACCGAGGGCGAAGAGCACGCGCGACGGCACGCCTTTTTCGTCGAGCAGAGCGCCGTCGGAGGAGGCTGCCGCGCCCAAATGCTATCATGGCCTGATGGTGTTCGAGCCCCTCGGCTCCGGGCCTTGCCGCGCCTATTTGATCGCCTCGGAGCGGACCCGGGAAGCCGCGCTGGTGGACCCGGTCCTGGCTGAGGTCGAGCCGCTCTTAAAGACCCTGCGTGAGCGCGGACTGACTTTGCGCTGGGTCATCGACACGCATACCCATGCCGACCATCTCTCCGGCGCGACGGCGCTCCGGAAGAAGACGGACGCGGAGTACGTGATGCACCGGGACAGCGCGGTCCGCTCCGCCTCCAAGCGCGTCGAGGACGGAGAGAGCCTCGGCCTGGGCGAGCTCGCGCTGAAATTCTCCCACGTCCCCGGGCACACGCGCGACAGCCTGATGCTGCTCCTGCCGGACCGCCTGCTCAGCGGCGACTTCCTTTTCATCGGACAGGGCGGCGCGGGGCGCCTGGACCTGCCCGGCGGCGACGCCGCCGCTCACTACGAGAGCCTGCGCAAGCTCGACGCCCTGCCCGATGGGACCGCGCTCTTTCCCGGCCACGACTATCGCGGCCAGGCCTCCTCGACTTTGGCCGCGGAACGCGCCGCCAACCCGGTCCTGCGCCCGCGCTCGCGCGAGGAGTACCTGCGCTGGTGGAGCGGCCTTAAGCTTGGGCCCGCCGATTGGATGCACAGCGTCCTCAAGGCCAACGCCGCGGGAACCACGGACCCCAACGCCGCCGTCGTCTCCGCGGGCGGCCACTCCTGCGAGGCGGGCGCCGGCGCCTGCTCCACGGCGGCCGCCGTGGTCCCGGAATGGACGCCGGCCGAGCTGGCCAAGCGCCTGGCCGCGGGGAGCCTCGCCGTGATCGACGTGCGCCAGCCGGAGGAATACCGCGCTGAGCTGGGGCACGTCGCGGGAAGCCGGCTGATCCCTCTTGGCGAGCTGGCTCAGCGTCTTGGAGAAGTCCCCAAGGGCCCCGTGGTCACGGTCTGCCGCTCCGGCAAGCGCTCCTCGCGCGGCGCGGCCGAGCTGATCCGAGCCGGCTGGACGGACGTGCATTCGCTGGCGGGCGGAATGCTCGCCTGGAACGAGGCGCGGCTGCCCGTCGAGCGATGAAGGCTCCGGGGTCCGGCCTTCTGGAAAAGCACCCCGAGCTGGTCCTGCGCCCCGACGACACCTTGCGCGAGGCCCTGGAGGCGATGACGCGGTCCCGCGTCGGCTTCGCGGTGGTCGTGGACAAGCGGCGGCGCCTGCTCGGGGTCTTCAACGACGCGGACGTGCGCAAGGCGCTCCTGCGCGGCGCCGTCCTGGACGGGCCGGTCTCCAAGGAGATGAATTCCAAGCCTTTCACCGTGGACGCCGATCTTCCGGCCGCGCGGGTGGCCGCGGCGTTTCGCGAGCACCCGAAATCGCACATGCCGATCGTGGACGCCAAGCGCCGGCTCGTCGGCATCGCGGACCGGGCCGACTACGAGATCATCGGCGCGCGGCGGCACGAGAACCTGGTCGTGATCATGGCCGGCGGGCTGGGCAAGCGCCTCGGGCCGCTGACCGACGGGACCCCGAAGCCGATGCTGCCCGTCGGGGACAAGCCCATCCTGGAGCTCCTGCTCGAGCAGTTCAAGCTCTCGGGGTTCCAGAAGTTCCTGTTCGCCGTCAACCACCTCGCCGAGCAGGTGGTCGGGCACTTCGGCGACGGGAGCCGCTGGGGCGTGGACATCGGCTACCTGCGCGAGCGCAAGCCGCTTGGCACGGTCGGAGCCCTTAGTCTGCTGCGCGCGCCGATCGAGGCACCGGTGATCGTCGCCAACGGCGACATCCTGACCAAGGTCAATTTCTCGGCCCTGCTCGACTTCCACAAGGCGGAAAAGGCGACGGCCACCCTCTGCGTCAAGAGCCACGAGGTCAACATCCCCTACGGCGTCGTGGAGATCGACGGCGGCCAGTTGGAGAGCTTCGTCGAGAAGCCGGTCCACCGCACCTACGTCAACGCCGGCATCTATGTCCTCGAGCCCCGCGCCCTGCGCTGGATTCCCTCCGGCCGGCGCTGCGACATGCCCGACCTCATCGCCGCCGCTCGGCGGCGCCGAAAGCGCGTCGCCTGCTTCCCGATCCAGGAATACTGGATCGACATCGGCGAGGCCCAAGCCTATCAGCGGGCCGCCGCGGACTACCGCCGCCTGTTCCTGGGCTGACGCCGCCATGATCCTCCTCGAATTTTTTCGCCGGCTCTCCTTCTGGGAGCGCGCCGACCGGCTCGGGCCGGACATCCCCTCGACCCACCTCCGGCTCCACTTCAAATCCAGCATGCGCCGGCTCTGCCGGAAAAAATTCAAGGCTTTCGGCGCTGGCTCCGAGCTACGCCCCGGCGTCTACGCCATCGCCTGCTCCCGGATCAGCATCGGCCGCGGCGTCGTGATCCGGCCGGGCTGCGTCCTGATGGCCAACGCGGCCCCCGGCGGGGACATCACGATCGAGGACGACGTCCTGCTCGGCCAGGGGGTCCACCTCTACACCAACAACCACCGCTTCGACGACCCGGTCCGCTCCGTGCGGGAGCAGGGCCACGCCCCGGACCGGCCGGTCGTCTTGAAAAAGGGCTGCTGGCTGGGCGCCAACGCGATCGTCCTCCCGGGCGTGACCGTCGGGGAAAACGCCGTGGTGGGAGCCGGCAGCATCGTCACCCGCGACGTTCCCGACGGAACCGTGGTTGCGGGCAACCCGGCCAAACCCATAAAATAGCCCCGTGCAGACCGTCCTCGTCACCGGCGCGGCCGGCTACCTCGGCTCCACGCTCGCTCCGCTCCTTTTAGAAAAGGGCTGGCGCGTGCGGGCCATGGACTCGTTGGAGCAAGGCGGGGCCTCCCTGCTGGGCTGCTGGTCGCATCCGAACTTCCGTTTTCAACGTTCCGATGTCCGCGACCGCGGCGCCATGTCCGCCCTCCTCAAGGGCGCCGACGCCGTCGTCCACTTGGCCGCCGTCGTGGGCGACCCGGCCTGCGCGCGGAGGCCGGAGGACGCCCGCGCGATCAACCGCGACGCGTCGCTGGCCCTCCTGGAGGCCGCCGGCGCGGCCGGCGTCTCGCGCTTCGTCTTCGCCTCCACGTGCAGCAACTACGGCAAGATGGCCGACCCGGACGGCCGGGTCGACGAGACGTCGGAGCTGCGGCCCGTGTCCCTGTACGCCGAGACCAAGGTCGCCGTGGAAAGGGCGCTTCTGGACAAGCGGCTCCTGCCCGGTCTCTGCACGACGGCCCTTCGGCTGTCCACGCTCTTCGGCGTCTCCCCCCGGATGCGCTTCGACCTGACGGTCAACGAGTTCGTGCGCGAGCTCGTCCTGCGCGGGCGCCTGACCGTCTACGGCGAGCAGTTCTGGCGGCCCTACGTGCATGTGCGCGACGCGGCGCGGGCCTTCGCCCTGGTCCTGGCCCAGCCGCGGGCCGCCGTGGACCACGATGTCTTCAACGTGGGCGCCGACGACCAGAACTTCCGCAAGCAGGACCTGCTCCGGCTCATGGAGTCCGCGGCGCCGGGCGCGCGCGTCGAACGCGTCGCCAAGACCGAGGACCCCAGGGACTACCGCGTGAGCTTCGCCAAGATCCGCGCCCTGGGCTTTACGGTCGAGCGGCGCGTCCCCGACGGCATCCGCGAGGTCGCCCAGCTCGTGCGCGACGGCGTCCTGGCCGACGCCGACGCCGCGCAGTTCTCCAACGCCGCCGCCCCGTGAGCCCGTCTCCGGCTCCCATCCCCCTCTTCGAGCCCCGCCTGCGGGGCAACGAGTGGCGCTACGTCAAGGACTGCCTCGACACCGGCTGGGTCTCCTCGGTCGGGGCCTACGTCCGGCGCTTCGAGGAGGAGACGGCGCGCCGCCTGGGCTTCCAGCACGCCGTCGCCGCGGTCAACGGCACCTCCGCGCTCCATGCGGCCCTGCTCGTCTCCGGGGTCGGGCCGGGCGACGAGGTCATCCTCCCTTCCGTGACCTTCATCGCCCCCGCCAACGCGGTCCGCTACGTCGGCGCCCATCCCGTGTTGATGGACGCCGAGCCGGATTACTTCCAGATCGACGTCGAGAAAACCCTCGACTTCCTGAAGAAAGAGTGCCGCTGGTCGCGGGGCGCCTTGCGCAACAAGTCCTCCGGGCGGCGGGTCCGCGCGCTGATGCCCGTGGACGTGCTCGGACATCCGGCCGACGTCCGGCCCCTGAGGGAAGCGGCCAAAAAATACGGCCTTCTCCTGCTCCAGGACGCCTCGGAGAGCCTGGGCTCGCGCTACCGCGGCGGCCCGACCGGGCGCGGCGCCGATATCGCCTGCCTCAGCTTCAACGGCAACAAGCTGGTCACGACCGGCGGGGGCGGCATGCTCCTCACCGACGACGCGGCTTGGGCCGCCAAAGCCCGGCACCTCACCACGCAGGCCAAGACCGACCCCATTGAATACATCCACGACGAGGTGGGCTACAACTACCGCCTGACCAACGTGCTCGCCGCCCTGGGCCTGGCCCAGCTCGAGCAGCTCGACGGCTTCGTGACGCGCAAGCGCCGCGCGGCGGCGCGCTACGCCAAGGCCCTGCGCGGGATCCAAGGGCTGACGCCGATGCGCGAGGCCCCCTGGGCCCGCGGCACTTATTGGATGTACACCATCCGCGTGGACGAGAAGCGCTACGGGCTGGACGCTCGGACCCTGCTGCGCCGGCTGGCGCGGCGCGGCATCATGACCCGCCCGATCTGGCAGCCCCTGCACCTGAGCAAAGCTCACAAAGGAGCCCAATCCTACCGTTGCGAGAGCGCGGAACTCCTTTACCGCGAGGCGTTAAGCCTGCCCAGCTCCGTGGCGCTGTCCGACGCGCAGCAGGACCGCATCGTCACCGCGCTGCGCTCCTAGACGACGCGTCTGCGTCGAGCCCGAAGGGTCGAGGAGCGTGTCCAATCGAGAAACGCCTTCACGCCCTTGGGCAGGAAGATCGCCTTGTGCCCGCCCGGGAGGACGATCTCGCTGGTCACGCCCGGCACGGAGAAGCGGCGGGCGTTCTCGCGCACTCCCTCCAAGGGCAGATAAATGTCGCCAAGCGCCAGGCTGAAGAGGACCCGAGACCTGGAGAAACCGCGCTGGATCTCCTTGGGCGAAGGGTAGGGCAGGCCGGGGTGAGGATTCGCGTCCATCGCCTCGATCGCAGCCTGCCGCCAGGTGCCGTCGCGCCCGATCGCCTGGAGAATCCGGCATTCGTCGAGCATCCAGGGCTCGTCGTAAGGCAGCGCCTCGGCCGCGGCCCTCGCCAAGATCGCGTCAGTGTGGCCGGGCGTCATCATCGGCCCGGACAAAATATAGTTGAGAAAATTGCAGCCGTCTTCCTCCGCGACGAAATCCTTAAGTCCCTTGCCGTCGGAGGCGAGCAGAGAGTCGAGCTTCGCCCCGAGCTTGCTTTCCCAATGGCCGTCCTCGCCCTGCCCAAGATAGTTCCATAAATAATGGATGGAGTCGGGAGCCAGCCCCCGATCTCTGAAGTGTCCGCGCAGCTCCAAAATCTTGGGGATCAGGTCTGGGCGGCTTTTCCACAACTGAAGGTTCAGCTCTTTTTGCTTCGCGCGGCGCTGATGGGAATGACTCAGGAAGTCTCCATGAGGCATCGCCGCCGATGAAAAACAGATGCCCTGCGGGAGCCGGCGGATCTCCGGGAGGCTCATGTAGTGCATGCCCACCATCCCCCCGTAGCTTTGGGCGATCATGAAGAACGGCTCTCCGGGAAGGACGCGGTTGATGATTTCCTGGTGATCGAGCGCGACGTGCCGCGAGTCGAAGTAGCGGGCGATGATCTCGGGCCGCGACCGGGGGTCGTCCAAATCCAGGGGACAGGAGTTCCCGTCGGTGCCGCGCTGGTCCAGGATCAGCACGCGAAAATGCTTGCCCAACTCGCCTAGATAATCCACCTTGGCGGGCCGCTCGCCCGAATAGTCGAAATCATACGGCCGGTAAAGCGAGGACGGCATGCCGGGCCCGCCGTTGACGACGACGACCGTCGGCCGGGAGGCCTCCGCGACGGATGTCCCCGCGGCGGGGATGAGACGGTAGAAAATATCGGCCTTCGGGCCCTCGGGCCGGGAATAATCCAGGGGCACGGAAACGAAGCCGCGGCGCTCGATCGAATGCCGGACGATCTCGCGGTCAACCGGCTTGAAGGGGATCGCCCGCAGCTCGTCGAGCGCCGTCTCCCGGAACCAGGAAATCGCTTGGCCCATCGGCTATGGCGAGACGCGCCCGCCGGGCGGGACGTCGGCGCGGACCGTCACGCCCGCCGCGACCAGAGCGCCCGCGCCGATCTTGACGCCCGGCAGGACGACGGCGCCCGCGCCGACGAAGGCGTCCGGGCCGAGCTCCACGCCGCCGCAGAGGACCGCGCCGGGGGCGACATGGACGTGGTCGCCCACGCGGACGTCGTGCTCCACGACCGCCGCAGTGTTGACGATGGCGCCGGCGCCGACGACGGCGCCGGGATGGACCACGGCGCGGGTCAGGATCTGGGCGCCCTCGCTAACCGATGCGGCGCGGGAAACGGCCGCGCTGGCGGCCAGGACCGGCGGGAAGGAGTAGCCCTTGGCCCGCAGGGACTCGAAGAGGGCGCGGCGCCCGGGACCGGGACGCGGCAGGCCCACGCCGAGGACGAGCCCGTAGAGCGCGGGCGCGTACCGGGACAGCAGGTCGTCGCCTCCCTCGATCCGGACGCCGTCGAGGGAGGCGCCCCAGAGCGAGGAATCCGCGTCGAGGCACGCGGCCGGCTCCTCTCCCGACGAGCGCAGGGCCTCGATCACGACCTTGGCGTGGCCGCCGGCGCCCACGAGCACGATGCGGCGTTTATCTCGGGTTGTCATAGAACGATTTACGCAGCAGCCGCTCCCGCGGGAACGCGCCGAGGATCGAGGCGATGCGCGCCGCCGAGCGGCCGCGGCCGTAGACATTGACGCCCTTGCGGCGGGTTCTCCAAAACCGCGGAGACAGCGCCAAGTCCAAGGCTTTTTGCATGGCCTTTGCGGAGGTCCCGCAGTCCACGACCGAGGGCGAGCGCAGGCGCCCCTGCTGACGGTCGCCGACGTTCACCGTGGGCACGCCGAGGCTGGGGACCTCGATGATGCCGCTGGAGGAATTGCCGGCGACGAGCGCCGCGCGCCGAAACAGGCTCAGATAACCGCGCTGGCCGAGGGAGGGAACAGCCGCCACCCAGGATGGATCGCGCCGGGCCAGCCGCCGCAGGCGCGCGTTGATCGCCCGCCCCCCGGCGTCCGCGTTGGCGAAGGTCGCCGCGACGCGCAGTCCGCGGCGCTTGAGCTCGCGCAGAAGAATCTCGACCGTCCGCGCGTCCCGCTCCGGAGAAGCGGAGGTTGGATGGTAGGTCACGACGGCGAAGCGACCGCGCGCGACGGGCCCCGCCAGGCGCTCCAGCTCCGCGAGCCCCGCCGGCCGCAGCCGGCGCAGGTATTCCAGACCCGGAGCCCCGACGTTGAACACTCGGGAGGGATGCTCGCCCATCGCGATCACGCGGCGGCGGTAGGGCGCGGCGGCGGTGAAGTGCAGATGGCTCAGCTTGGTGACCGCGTGGCGGGTCTGCTCGTCCATGACTCCCTCGGTCGACTCCCCGCCGTGGATGTGCGCGATCGGAATGCGCATGGCCGCGGCGGCGGAGCAGGCCGCGAGGAGCTCGAAGCGGTCCCCCAGCACGACGAGAAGATCCGGCCTCAAACGCTGAAAAGCGCGCGCGAAGCCCTTGGCGCCGTCTCCGATCGCGCAGGCCACGCCGAAGGGGGTGTCTTTGCGAGGCAAGGTCTCGACCCGAGCCGCGAGACGGAAGCCGTCGCGCGCGATCTCCCGCTCGGTTCGGCCGAAATCATCGGACAAGTGCGCGCCGCAGGCCACAAGCTGAAGGCGCAGGCCGCGACGGCGCTTGAACTCCTTGAGGAGACAGAACAGAAGCCCGTAGTCGGCCCGCGACGTCGTCAGGACCGCGATCCGGCGGATCGGCGCCACGCTCAGGCCCCCCCGCGCGGCATCGGGGCGTTCGCCCGCAGCGGCGCCACGACGCGCTTGAGCGTCCAGCGCCCGTTCTTGAGGACCCAGGCGTTCGACCGGCCGCGGTAGTAGTCCATGACCTGCCAGAAGAAGTCCTCGTCGATCTGGAGATAGTCGAGCATCCAGGGGAAGTGCTTCTTGGGGAACTCGTGGTCGTAGCGGCGCACGAGCGCCACGCCCTCGTCGCGCGTGATGTGATGCCGGCGGATGTCCTGCATCGCGTCCCGGGAGGCGCGGCCCAGGCCGAACTTCATGTAAGCCAGATAGAAATGGAGGCCGTCCATCTTGTCGTCGAGGCTGGCGTACTTCGTGTACGTGCTCTCGGTGCGGCCCTCGTCGTTGGTCTCGAAGCCGGCGTACTTGGCCGCGTAGTAGAAGTTCTCCTGCGGCGTCCACTTCTGGTAGTAGGAGTACCAATGCATCTCCAGCCCGAGCTCCTGGATGCGCTCGGCCGGCGGCGCCCGGTACCAGCGCAGGTCGGCCGCGCGGGCCTCGCCCTTCTTCAAGATGCCGCGCTCGACGCCCGCGCGGACCAGCTCGTCGACGCCGCCGCCCTTGAAATGGTCCTTCTCCCAATCCTCCGGGCTCTCCTTGGGGATGTTCTTGTACTTGGTCGAGCCGCCGTACTCCAGCTCCCCGTTCTCGCCGTAGACGATGAGCTTGATCCCGGTCTGCTCCGCCATGTGGTAGGCCCAGGCCTTCTGCCCGAACGTGAACGGCTCCCAGGCGTCCCCCTTCAGCTCGAAGGCGACGCGCGAAAGCTTGCGGTGAAGGTCGCCGTTGGGCTGGCCGACGATGGTGAAGAAGCCGACGCGGATGAAGGCCTGGAGGTTGCGCCAGCCGATGCCCGTCCAGGAGAACGGCGCCCAGGTCACCGACAGCGGCGTCATGCCGAAGCGGTGCTTGAGCTGGTGCGCCACGAAGGCGCTGTCCTTGCCCCCGCTGCCGGGAACGATGACGTCGTAGCTCCCGTCGCGGCTGCGGCAGCGGTCGCACAGCTCGCGCAGCTCCTTGTCGCGGGAGGCCCAGTCCACGGCGTGATCCTTCTCCCAGGCCCACTCGCAGGCGGAGCAGACCCCCTGCGCGTTGAAGCGCGTGCGAGGACGCTGGTTGGAGACGACGCAGTTGCGGCAGAAGACGATCTCCTTGGGCAGGTCCTGAATCTGACGGTCCAGGGTCAGCAGGTCGAGGCGGGAGACGGGCTTAGTTTTGGACAAAGTTCCTCAGCAAGGCCAGGCCCGCGTCCCCGCTGCGCTCGGGATGGAATTGGCAGCCGGAGACGTTGCCGCGCCGCAGGACGGACGTGAAGCGGTCCCGGCCGAACGCCGTCACGGCGAGGCTGTCAGCCCCGTCGGCGACCTGGACGCGGTAGGAATGGACGAAGTACATGGAGACGCCTGCCGGGAGGCCCTCCAGGACGGTCCCGCGCCAGGGGTCGCCCTTTGCGCGGCGGGCGGGTTCCAGGGAGTTCCAGCCGATCTGGGGGATCTTGAACGGAGCCCGTCCCGGGAGCGGCGGCCGGAAGCGGACCACGCGGCCGGGGACGATGCCCAGCCCGGCGTGGAGGCCGTTCTCCTCGGACTCGGTCATCAGGAGCTGCATGCCCAGGCAGATGCCCAGGATCGGCCGGCCGGTCTTGCGGAAATCGCGGACGACGCGGTCGAGGCCGTCCCGGCGCAGGCGGGCGATGCCCGCCTCGAAGGCGCCGACGCCGGGCAGGACCAGCTTGTCGGCGCGCAGGATCGCCTTGGGATCGCGGAGGATCGCGGAGGCCGCGCCGACGTGGTCGAGCGCGCGCCGGACGTTGAAGAGATTGCCGACGCCGTAGTCCAGGATCGCGATCTTAGGGGTTGCCATGCGGCCCCCTCACGCCCAGCCCCTTGCGGCGCAGCTCCGCCTTGGCGGCGGAGATCGAGCAGGGCTCCACCATCAGGAACTTCATGCCGCCGTAGCCCTCGTTGAGGAAGTCGATGTTGCCGGCGTCGATGTGGACCCCCATGCGCAGCGCCTTGCCGGCGAACTGCATCGTGGCCAGCCCCGCCTTCGGCCGGGCGTAGCGGTAATGGAAGACCGAGGCGGCGGCCACGGCCGCGGCGCCGGCCGCGACGGGCGCCGGAAAATCCGCGGCCCGCCCCGCCCCGCCGCAGGCGATCACCGGGATCGACACCGCCGAGGAGACCGCCCGCGTCAGCTCCAGGTCGTAGCCGCGGCCCATGCCGTCCTCGCGGATCGAGGTCAGCAGGATCTCCCCGACGCCGGCCTGCTCGACGCGCTTGGCCCACTCGACGGCGTCCAGGTCCGTCGCCTCGCGGCCGTAGTCCACCCAGACCCGGCAGGCCCCGTCGTCTCGGCGGTAGGCCTCGATCGAGCTGACGATGCACTGCGAACCGAAAATCCGGGCCGCGTCGGTCAGCAGGCGCGGGTTCTCGACGGCCGCCGTGTTGATGGCGACCTTGTCGGCGCCGGCCCGCAGGAGCCGCCGGACGTCCTCTACGGAACGGATGCCGCCGGCGACGGTCAGGGGAATGAAGATCTTCTCGGCCGTGCGGCGGACGATGTCGAGGAGGCTGTTGCGCCGGTAAAGGCTGGCGACGGCGTCCTGATAGATGAGCTCGTCGGCGCCCTCGCGGTAATAGATCTCGGCGAACTCCTCCGCCGTCCCCAGCACGCGGTGGCCGTCGAACTGCAGCCCCTTGATGAGGTTGGGGCCCTTGATGTCCAAGCGCGCGATGACGCGGATCATGCTCGTCATGAGGGCATTTTATCAGATCGGCTCGTCGGCGGCGTAATCGCGGCCCACCGGCCGCCCCAGACGGTCCCAATACAGCATCGGCGAGAGACCGCCGCCCGGGCGCTTGACTGCAAGATTTCCCTCGGTGAAACGCTCGCCGCGACGGATGGCGCGGGCCGCGACCAGGCTCTTGCGGGCGACCCGGATGTTCTTGCGCTCGCTCGGCGCCGGCTCCTTGCGCGGCCGGCCGAGGGCCGCGCTCGCCGCGCGCACGCCGCGCACCAGCGCGGCCAGCTCATCGGGCTCAAGCGACGCCTTATGATCCGGGCCGGGCAGGCGACGGTCCAGCGTGAAATGTTTCTCGATATAGACCGCGCCCAGCGCCGCCGCCGCGATCGACACGGCGATGCCCTCGGTATGGTCCGAGTAGCCCACGGGCAGCCCGAACGCCGCGGCCAGGACTCCCATCGCCCGAAGATGGACGTCGGCCAGCGGCGCGGGGTACTCGGTCGTGCAGTGCAGCAGCGTGACCCTGCCGCGCAGCGCGGCGCGCCCGCGCGGGTCGGCGTAAGCGGCGCGAAACGCCGCGCGCGACGCCGGCGCGACGCGGGAATTCAGATAGCCGTAGGCCAGGACGCCGAGCGCCTCCTCGATCTCGCGAAGATCGGCCATCCCAGTGGACAAGACGACGGGAGTCCGCGCGCGCGCCGCATCCAGAAGAAACGGCCCGTTGGTCAGCTCTCCCGAAGGCAGCTTGAGCAGGGGCACCTTCAAGCCGGCGGTCAGGAACCGCAGGCTGCCGCGGTCAAACGGCGTGGAGAGGAAAACGATCCGGCGCGCGCGGCAGCGCGCGGCCAGGCGGCGGTGCGCCGCCTCTCCCAGCTCGAGGCGCCGGAGCATGTCGAGCTGGCTCTCGGACGCGGAGGTCGTCCGCTTTTGGTAGACCGCCTTGCCCGCGAACCGGCTGGCGATCCGCTCCGCCTTGAAAGTCTGGAACTTGACGGCGTCCGCGCCCGCCGCGGCCGCGCGGTCGATCAGCTCCAGGGCCCGAGCGACGGACCCGTTATGATTGACGCCCGCTTCGGCGACGACGAAGACCTTGTCCCTTGAACCGGCCATGCCCGTCCGGAAAGCAGGGCGACTTTTGAAGGGGCTGGTCACCGGAGAAGCAGGGCGCCGCACGCGACCATCAGCGCGGTCATGCAATGCTGATAAACAAGCTGAGAGGAGAGGGCGAAGGCCTTGCGCCCCAAACTCGCGTAGATTCCCAGCGTGACGGCCAGCAGAATCGCGACGCTGCGCAAGGAGCCCTGCGGCCCCTTCAGGCCCAACAGCAAAGCGAACTGAAGAACCGCCATGATCAAGTACCCTAGAGCGATATTGGCTCTCACCACCGCTTTCTCCGCGACGACCGCGTTGACGAGCGCGGTCAAAAGACCGCCCCCCATATTCGTCAGGCCGTGCACAAATCCAACCACCGCCAAGCCGGCATTCAGATGATGGGCCAGCCACCGCGCCGCGCTCGCCCGCGCGCGTTTGAAAATTCGCAGAGAGGCGCTCGCCAGGAGCATGAGGCCGACCGCCGGGCGTATGTCGAAATGGCGATCGCCTGCGAACACGATGACGGCTCCCAGAGCGGCGGCGGGGGCCAGGAACGCCAGATAATTCTTCACTTGGCCCCGCGCCAGCGCGGAGTCGTCCCGAAGCTGCAGCGCGCTGACCAGAATGGAGCAGGGCAGCAGATGAAACAGGGCCTCTGGAAACGAGAGGCCTAGAAACAGCAGGGCGGGAGTGCCGAATATCAGCAGCCCGACGCCAAAAACGCTTTGAACAAGCGCGCAGAGCGCGACGACGCCGGCCAGGGCTGCCATTTCGATTTTTAATTGTACCATCTCGGCTTCCGCAGATGGCCCGCTAATGCGAGGCCCGATACTTTATATACTGTTGCCGTCCAACGATGCCCCCCACCCGCAGAATCCCGCTCCGCCGCGCCCGATGAGCCCTGTCGTCTGGCTTTTAGGGCTGTCGGGGACGGGCAAGACCACGCTGGCGCTGAGGCTGCTTGAGAGCGCCCGGGCCAAGGGCCTGCGCGCGGACCTCATCGACGGCGACCTGGTGCGGGATTTTTTCGCCGACCGCGCGGACTACAGCCGGGAAAACCGGATCTCCAACATCCAGCGGATCGTCTTCGCCGCCCTGCTCCTCTCCAGAAACGACGTGCTGACCATCGTGTCCAACATCTCTCCTTACGAAGAGACCCGGCGCTTCGCCCGCCGCAAGCTGCCGCGCTACTGCGAAATTTATCTCAAGGCCTCGCTGGAGGATTGCGCCCGCCGCGACCCCAAAGGCCTCTACCGCCGGGCTCGCGAAGGGCAGAACCCCGGCATGATCGGCGTCGACGCGCCCTTCGAGGAGCCGCGGTCTCCCGATCTGGCCGTGGACACCGGCCGCCTCAGCGAGGACGACAGCTTCGCGGAGATTCTCCGCTTCCTCGGCGAAAAGGGGCTCCTGTGAGCCTCGTCCTCCTGCCCGAACGGTTCCTGCGCCGCGGCGAAGACGCCGCGCGGCGGCTTCCCGCGCTCGCCGTCGACGAGGACGCGGCCGGCGACATCCGCAACATCGCCGAGGGCGCCTTCGCGCCGCTGAAGGGATTCCTGTCCGGGACCGACTACCGGCGCGTCGTGGACCACATGCGCCTGGACTCGGGCGCGCCCTGGACCATCCCGATCTCGCTGGACGTTCCCGAGAGCCGCCGCCGAGAATTGGCCAGGCGCTCGAAAATCCTGCTGGAGAGCGCGACGGGCGTCCCGCTCGCGGTCCTGGAGGTCGAGGACATCTACAAGGTTCGCCCCGCGCGCGACATCCCGGCCGTGTACGGCACCGGCGACCTCCGTCACCCCGGCGCCGCCAAGGAGTCCCGGCGCAGCCTCTACCGCATCGGCGGCGCCGTCACGGCGTTCGCCGGCGGCGGCGCCCGCGCGGGGCGCGCCGACTTGACCGTCAACGACGCCCGCCGGCGGATTTTCAAAAGCGGCTGGCGCACCGTCGTCGGCTTCCAGACCCGCAACGCCCCGCACCGGGCGCACGAGTATCTGCAGCGCACCGCGCTGGAGCTCCACGACAGCCTGTTCATCCATCCCCTGGTCGGCTGGAAAAAGGCTGACGACCTGACGCCGCGGGCCGTCATCGAGTCCTACGAGACCCTGATCCGGCGGTTCTACCCGCAGGAGCGCGTCCTCTTCGGCGTCCTGAGAACGGCCATGCGCTACGCGGGCCCGCGCGAGGCCGTGTTTCACGCGCTCATCCGGAAAAACTACGGCTGCACCCATTTCATCATCGGCCGCGACCACGCCGGCGTCGGCGGCTTCTACGGGCGCTACGCCGCCCACGAGCTGTCCCGGTCCTTCTCCGGCCTGGGCATCGAGATCCTCCGGATGAGCGGACCCCACTACTGCCGCCGCTGCGGGCAGATCGTGACCGAGCGCACCTGCCCGCATGGGGCGGGCGCCGCGCTGGAGGTCAGCGGCACGCAGGTCCGCGGCATGCTCAACCGCGGGCGGCGCCCGCCCGAGAAATACATGCGCAAGGAAATCGCGGACGTCCTCCTCCGGCTCAGCCGGACCGGGCAGGCGTTCTGCGGGGAAAGGCGATGAGTTTTGAACTGATCGTCACCCTGGGCCCCTCCATCATGGACATCGAGCGCCTGCGCCGCATCGCGGCCAAGGCCGACTGCCTGTTCCGGATCAACGGCGCGCACGCCGCGGAGATGACCTCGGTGCGCGACACGATCGCCTTCGTTCGCCGCGCCCTGCCGGACGCCAAGATACTCATCGATCTGCCCGGAAACAAGATCCGCGTCGCTCGTCTCCAGCAGCCGGTCCCGCTCGTCTCCGGCCGGACGTTCCGTATGCGCCACGACCAGTTCAACTACCCGGACTTCCACCGCCATCTGCGCCCGGGGCAGACGGTGCTGGCCAACGACAGCCTGTTCCGCTTCGAGGTGGCGCGCCTCGAGCACGCGCAGATCGAGTTCCTCTCGCATTCGGACGGGGAGCTGGTGAACAACAAAGGCTTCCATCTGCACGGGGAAGACCTGAATCTGCCGTTTCTCTTCGACAAGGACCGCGAGCTCATCGCCGTGGCTCTTCAGGAGCGGATCCACGCGTTGGGGCTCTCCTTCATTCGTACCGCGGCGGACGTCGAGGTCGCCCAAGCGCTGGCGCCCGCCGGCCGGATCCGCCTCATCGGCAAAGTCGAGACGCTGGCCGCCGTCAAGAACCTCGACTCGATCCTCGACCGCCTGGAGAGCCTCCTGATCGACCGCGGAGATCTCTCGGCCGAGTCCGGCATGCTGCTCCTCCCGCGCCTGCAGGGCGTCATCCTGGCGGCGGCCTGCGCCCGTAGAAAAAAAGTCTTCCTCGCCACCCAGTTCCTGCGTCATATGACCGACAACCCGGTGCCTCTGATCGCGGAGGCCATCGACCTGCACAACACGCTCCAACTCGGCGTGTCGGGACTCCAGCTGTCGGAGGAGACCGCCATCGGCCGCTATCCGGAAGAGTGCGTCGAGTTCGTGATGAGGATGCTCGACCTGGCGAGGGCCGCGACGCCCGCATGAAGGCTTCGCTGCGCTTCGCCGTCCTGACGGACATCCATCTCACGGACTCGGCGGAGTTCAACCGCGAGCGGCTGGCGCTGGACTCCGTGCGCCTTTTCGAGGAGGCGCGCGCGGACGCCGAGGGGCGCGGCCCCGACTTCCTCTTCTACACCGGCGACCTGTTCGAGGCCCGGCATTGGGGCCTGCCCCACCTCGCGCTGGCCAGGCGGATTCTCGAAAAAACGCGCCCGCCCTGGTTCGTCCTGATGGGCAATCACGACGCCCGCTACAAGACGACCCGGGACGCCTACGACGGCGCGGACTTCGTCCGCGCGTTCGCGGGGCACGGCCCCACAGACTCGCGGCCGTACTGGTCGCACGAGGTGCCCGAGTCTCCGTTCGTGTTCCTCGGGCTCCATACGGCGCGCAACTTCACCAGCGGCGGCGGCGTGGACCGCGAGCAGCTCGCCTGGCTCCAGGCCGAGCTGAAGAGATTCGCCGACCGCTATGTCGTCGTGATGATGCACCATCCCGCGGTCGTCTTCGACCCGGTCCTGGAATCCGTCCCCGAGCTGTCCATCTACTACCTGGAAAATCACGCGGAGGTCCGGGAGCTCCTCGTCGGCCACCGCTGCGTCAAGCTCGCGCTCTCCGGGCACAACCACACGCGCCGCCACGCGGAGATCGCGGGGCTGCATTTCGTCGGCTGCCCCTCGATCAACAGCTGGCCGAACATGTACGCGGCCTTCCAAATCTCGGCGAAAAAGATATCCTTCGACTTCCACCAAATTCGCGACCAGGCGAAGGTGCGGGAGGCTTACGCGGGCGTCGTCCATCCGGAATCCACGTGGCTGAAAGGCTTCAAGGACGGCGCCGCGGTCGCGGCCTATTTCTCCGCCGGCCCCGCGATCCGCGAGCTGGCGCCGCGGCGCTGACATGAGCGTGAAACGCTACGACGGCCTGAAGTTCTACACGCGGCGCAACTACGCCGACGAGCTCGTCCTCATCGACGGGATCAGCCGCTCCGGAAAATTCATGCTGTCGCACGTGGCGGCCGCCTTCAAAGGCATCGAGTTCATCCAGTACCCCTTCCTGCTCGAAAACCTGCCCTACTTGGTGCGCTTCGGAAAGCTGGATTTCGAGACCTGCCGGATCATCCTGCAGACCGACGTCGACTACGCGGCCTACAACATGATGATCGGCCGCTCGCTGAACACCCGGCGCGCCGACATCACCAGCGTGCACAACTCCGTGGACCCGGAACGGCTGCTCAGCCGCGCGGCGCGCGAGGACGAGTCCGCTCTCGTCGAGGAATTCCTCAAGAATAAGCGCCTCCCGCTGTTCTTCTGCCATGAGGGCATGTGCAACATGCGCACGATCCTCGGGATCTTTCCGAAGGCCAAGGTGATCCATATCCTGCGCGACCCCGCCGCGCTCGTGATGTCCTGGCACAAGAAGGGCTACGGCAAGCGCTGGGGCAACGACCCCAAGGTGATCCCGTTCGCCTTCGACACTCCCTACGGCACCGTGCCGTGGTTTGCGGTGGACATCGCCAAGGACTACGCCCGAGCCGACGAGATGGAGCGCATCGTCCTCAGCATCGGCCGGATCATGGCGATGGCCCGCGAGGAATTCGAAGCGCTTGCGCCCGAGCAGAAGAAGCAGATACTGCTCGTCTCCTTCGAGCGCTTCACGGCCGATCCCGAGCCGGACCTGAAGCGGATCGAGGCCTTCACCCGGAAGACCCGTCATCCGGGGATGCAGGCCATCCTCGATCGGGAGCGGCTGCCGCGGCCGCATTCCGAGGCGCGCAACGATGCCCTGGCCGAGGAAGCGAAAGCCCCGCTCTCCGCCGCCGGCCGCGGGCTCCTCGACGCCTGCCGCCGGGACTACAAGGATTATTGGCTCGGCTTGGCATCCTGACATGACCGCGCCTCGAACGGCCGTCTACGGGACCGGCAGCGCGGGGATGCGGCATCTCGCCGCGCTGCGCGCGCTCGGGGCGCGCCCCGTGGCCGTGCCCCTGCGCGCGTCCCGGCGGGCGGAATTGGAGGCCGCCGGCTTCGAAACCGCGGCCGGCCTGAGGGACGCGGCGGCGCGTGGCGCGGCGGCGTGCGTGATCGCGACCGAGACCGGCCGACACGCCTCGGACGCGACGACGGCGCTCGGCTGCGGCTTGGATCTTCTCATCGAGAAGCCGCTGTCGGCCCGCGCCGAGCAGGCGCGCGGGCTTCTCGGCGAAGTCGAACAGAGGCGGCGACGGGCGTTCGTCGCGTGCGTGCTGCGCTTCTCGCCGTCGCTGAGCCGCTTCCGCGCGCGCCTTCCCGAGGCGGGCACCCTGCACGCCGTGCGCGTGGAATGCCGCTCGTATCTGCCCGACTGGCGCCCGCAGCGGCCCTACCGCGACAGCTACAGCGCGCGAGCCGAGGACGGCGGCGTGCTGCGCGACCTGATCCACGAAATCGACTATGCCGGCTGGCTCTTCGGCTGGCCGGCGCGGGTCTACGGCCGGCTCGCGAACATGGGCCGCCTCGGAATCGCCTCGGAAGAACGCGCCGAACTGGCCTGGGAGATCGAGGGCGGCCCGAGCGTCACCGTGGGCCTCGATTACCTGACGCGCACGGCGCGGCGCGGCATCGTCGCCCACGGAGAGCGCGGCGAGCTGCGCTGGGACGCCGTCGCGCAGACGACGACCTGGACCGCCGCGGGGCAAACGCCGGAAACGGAAAACTGCGCCGCGGAGCGCGACGAGCTTTTTGCCGCCCAAGCCCGCGCCTTTATCGAGTCCCTGTCCGGCCGGCCCGACCCCCGCCTGGCGACGCTCGCAGACGGCCTGCGCGCGGTCGCCCTCTGCGACGCGGCGCGCGCCGCCAGCGCCAGCGGCGCCAGCCAAGAGGTTGCCTCCCCATGATCGGCGCGCAGCGTGTGCTGGCCGTCATCCCCGCGCGCGGCGGCTCGACTGGACTGCCGGGCAAGAACATCCGGCCTCTGGCCGGCCTGCCGCTTCTCGCCCACTCTCTGCGGCTGGCGCGGCTGTGCCCGGAGATCGACCACTGCGTCGTCTCGACCGACTCGCCGGAGATCGCCGAGCTTGCCCAACGGCACGGCGGCGACGCGCCGTTCCTGCGCCCGGCCGAGCTGGCCAGGCCCGACACGCCGATGTGGCTGGTGCTCAAGCACGCGCTGGCCGCCGTCGAGGCCCGGGAGGACCGCGGCTACGGCTACCTGCTCCTGCTCGACCCCACCTCCCCGACGCGCCTGCCCGAGGACGTGCGGGAAGCCTGCCGGCGCCTGGGAGAGCGCCCTGACGCCGACGGCATCGTCGCCGTCTCCAAGCCCCACTACAGCCCGCTCTGGCACACGGTCGTCGAGAAGGACGGGCTGATGAGCGACTTCGCCCCGGACGGAGGCCGCTTCGACCGGCGCCAGGACGTGCCGGACGTCTACCACATCAACGGCCTGCTCTACCTCTGGCGGGCCCGGTTCGTCCGGACCCACGAGGCGTGGCGCGGCGTCGGCCGGCACCTGATGCTGGTCCTGCCGGAGGGGCGCGCGGTCTCGATCGACGACCTGGAGCAGTTCGAGCGGACGGAGGCGCTGATCCGGGGCGGCGCGATCAAGCTCCCCTGGCTAGGCGCTGCAGGGCTTTCCTCCGACGCGCCTGTGCCGCGTCCGAAGGATCGCGGCCTGGGCGCGAGGAAGGAACCATGACGACCATGAGGACGGTGCGGCGGCTGATGGACCTGCGCGGCCGCAAGGCCCTGGTGACGGGAGGCGCCGGCCACATCGGCCTGGCGATCGAGGAGGCGCTGACCGAGCTGGGCGCGCGCGTCGCGGTCCTCGACCTCGACCCTGCCGCCTGCGCGCAGCGCGCGCGCAGGCTCAACCGGCGGCGCGCGCGCTCGGCGCTGAGCGTGCCGTGCGACCTGGGCGACGAGGCCGCGACTCGCGCCGCGGCGCGCGAGGCCGTCCGGCGCCTGGGCGGCCTCGACGTCCTGGTGCACGCCGCCGCCTACGTCGGCACGACGCGCATGCCCGGCTGGGCGGTCCCCTTCCCCCGGCAGACGACGGACGCCTTCGAGAAGGCCTGCCGCGTGAACCTGACGGCGGCCTTCACGCTGGTCCACGAGGCGCGGGAAGCCTTGGCGCGGACCGGGCGCGGCTCCGTCATCCTCGTCGGCTCGACCTACGGCGTCACGGCGCCGGACTTCAGCCTCTACGAGGGCACCCCCATGACCGTGCCGGCCGGCTACGCGGCCTCCAAGGGCGGCGTCCTCATGCTGGCCCGGCACCTGGCCTCCGCACTGGCCCCGCGCGTGCGCGTCAACGCGCTCTGCCCGGGCGGCGTCTGGCGCGGGCAGCCCGCGGTCTTCGTCAAGCGCTACGAGAAAAGAACGCCCCTGGGCCGCATGGCGCGCGAGGAGGACTTCAAGGGCGCGGTCGCCTACCTCGCCAGCGACCTGTCCGCCTACGTCACCGGCCACGACCTGATGGTGGACGGCGGCTGGACCGCCTGGTAGCCTAGTGGAGAGGCGGGAACTCCAGAGGTTCAAGGACCTCAACGCCCGCTGGGGCTACCGCTGAGGAAAGTCGTCTTCGTCTCCCAAGTCCCGCTCACGGACAAGATCCGGCGCGATTGGCTCATCGAAGAGCTGCGCGGCGCCGGCGCGCGGGTCGAGTACTGGGATACCAGCGCGCTCTGGGACTACCGGCCGGCGGCGCGCGAGACCAGCCGCGGCGACGTGGACGCGCCGGTCGCCGCGCTCGACGAGCTCCGCCGCCGGGTGGACCTGCCGGAGAACGAGGACGCCCTCTTCATCCTGCTGATGAACTACGAGGCCCGGTTCCAGCCTCTCTACCGCCTCCTGAGCCGGCGGCGGCGCGCCCTCGCGATCTTCGAATGGGGCCACATGCCGATCCGGCCGCCGAACAAGCTCGTCAAGCTCCTGCGCCTGGTCCGCGACCCCCGCGCGCTGGCGACCGCCATGGGCGCCAAGGTGACGACGACCGTCAGCCGTCAACTGAGATTGGTGAAGCCCTTCGACCTGGTGTTCGCGGCGGGAGAGGCGGCGGTCCGGACTCACCCAAATGCCAAACGAATCGTGCCGATCAATCTCTGCGACTACGACCTCTTCCAGGCGGCCGCGGCCGGCCCGCGCCGGCTGATCCCGGGGCGCTACGGCGTCTTCCTCGACAGCAACCACGCCATGAACCCGGACCGGGCCTTCATCGGGCTCGCGCCCATCGACCCGCCGCGCTACTTCGGCGCCCTCAACCGCTTCTTCGGCCTCCTGGAGAAAAAACTGGGCGTCTCCGTCGCGGTCGCCCTCCACCCCAAGTCCTCCTACGGCCCGGAGGCCTTCGAGGGCCGCGCGGCGCTCAAGGACGCCACGGCCGCGCTCGTCCGGGACGCGGAGTTCGTCCTCTGCCACCTCAGCACGTCGATGAGCTGCGCCGTGCTGGCGCGCAAGCCCATCCTCTACGTCTACACCGACGAGATGGCGCGCGCGATGCCCGAGTGCGTCGACGCGATGCGCGACCTCTCGGACTACCTGGGCATGGCGACAATCGCCCTGGACCATGTCCGCTCTCCCGACGAGATCGTCCTGCCGCCTGTGAGCCCGGAGCGCTACGACGCCTTCAAGTACGGCTTCCTGACGTCTCGGGAGTCCGAGCGCGCGACGACCCGGGACATCGTCTTGCGCGAGCTGCGCCGCCTGGGCTGCTGTCCTAAGATTTAAGGCCCAGCGAATAGGGTCTTTCGACCCATAAACTGGTGGGGCCTTTGCCGGCGCGCGTCTAGGCTTTTGGACCCAGGGCGGACAATCGCTCTTCGGCTACAATCTTAGCCGTACGCGTCGGCCCGACATGAAACGAAAGCAATCGAAGGCTGGGCTCCTCGCCTGCCTCTGCCTAGCCGCGGCGCCCGCGCCGCGGGCCGCGGAGATTCCCCGCGTCGAGTTCCAGCCCGGCTTGTTCGAGCGGAGCTTCAACGGGGCTTTTCTCCTGGTTCCAGGCGAGTGGTGGGAACCCGTCTCCGATTTCCTCACAACAGCGGAGGCGAGCCCCCGCCGCTTGCGCGCGACGCTTCTGGCCACGCCTGCGCGGACGCTGGAGGCGGCCCCCGCCGCCTGGGCCCGGCCGGCGTCCTACGAGGCGCTGTCGCGCCTGCCTCCGGCCTTGGTCTCCACAAAACTGCGGGAGCTGCGCTACGCGCTGAAACCCGCCGCGGGGCTCCATCTCCCGTCCGCGCAAAGCGCGGGGATGGATTGGGCGCTCGGGACCGCCCATCGGGCGCTCGCCCCGGCGCGCCGGCGCAGGACCCGCAACATCGCCGGCTTCTTGACGGACGCCCCAGCCCGACCCGAGCCGGCGTCGAGCGCCGAGCAGATCGAAGCAGCCCGAGGGGACGCCGAAATGGAGATCGATGCTCTCGACCAGCAGATCGATAGGACCCTCCATGCCGCCGAACGATACGCGCCGGACGCCCAAGACGCGCCAGAGACGAAGGTCCTGTGGGTCTTGGGAAAAAAGTCTCGGGACGAGCGGCGGGTGTTTGATTGGGCGGCAGATGGCAGCAAAGAGTCGCTGATCAACGCTCTGACAAAACTGGAGAAGGACGCAGCCAGAACGGCGGAGTTCCGCAGGCAGTACGCGCCCCTTCTCCAAGATGGGGAACTGCAAAGGTGGTTCGAACGATCCCTCGCCCGGGCCGCGGCCGTAGAGGCCCTGCTTCGCGGCGCGCTGAAAAGTGGACTACTGCCTTAGGGGTTGCAATCAAAAGTAGTTGTCCAGTTATTTAGCCACTATCCCTTAGAGACAAGGATATGAGCAAAATCCACTCTTTGATTAATGTTATATTTTTCTTGATGGGCAACCCATTAAACCCAATGGATTGGATTCAATACACACAAAACTGGTTTACAAAAACGGAGCGATCCAGCGGATACCGTCCATACCTTATTTTTGTACTGATTTATGTTGTTTTGGCTTTTCTGATTCTCATGTTCTTCCGCGACATTCCGGGCGCAATTGGATTTGCACTTAATTCTCTTTATATCTTAATGGGCGTATTTGTAATCCATTTTTTTATAAAAAGTCTGCAAGACCCTGATTTTTGTAGATCAGAAAAGCACATTGAAAATAAACTTAGAATGGAATTGGCTGAAAATAGTGGTGGGAATGGGCCAACACTTATAACGCCTAATTCGATGCCTTCTATTTCTGATCGAATCCAACCAATTTTGCCGCCACCAAATGATCCACCACCGGTATGAAAAAAATTTACCTCTTATCATTTAGTGACGGTTTGGGAACAATGGAATCTGTAAAAAAATATCTTAATGCTATTCCTGAAATTAAGCATTGGCGATATGACATGACGAATGCTTTCTATATTGTTTCGGAATCTTCTGCGGAAACGCTTTTTGAAAAAATACACGCCCAAAATGGAACTGGGAAATTCATTATTGTTGAGATAGGAGAAAATCGGCAGGGATGGATTACTGCAGATAGTTGGTACTTGATCCAGAATAAGGCACATAAGCCTGCAACCTAATGGATATCACTGGGCGTAAAAACTTTTTTGATTTGCTTAAGCGCGCATCCCAACCCGTGAAAACATCGTCACGGGCAAAGGCGTCAAATCGTCCCGATGATCGTAGCGGAAAGCGAACTCATCAAGGTACTTCTGTAGGTGCTTCGGTGAAACCGAGCAATAAGTCCCGGCCACGGAACGTTTAAAATGGCCCCAAAAAGCGTCAATGGAATTCGTGTGGATATTACCAATGACATACACGCCCTTTGAGTGATTAATGGTCTTATGCTCAAAGCCAAGTTGCGGGACTTTCTGATAGCTCAGCATCCCGTCAGTAATGACCGTAGAGCCCTCTTTAATCATCCCCTTCATTTCGGGCAAAAGAGTGTCAGTTTTAACGTCTTTGACAGCTTTAACTTTAATGCGGCCTTGACGTTCAACAGCCCCGAATACGGCGGTCTTATTCTCGCGCCCGTATCCAGCCTTACCGCCGATATAGGTTTCGTCGGCTTCTACTGTGCCGCTAAGCGGATCGTTCCCCTGCTTCATGAGGGAACGGATTTGTTTAGCGATTCTCCACGCGCATTTATAAGTAACGCCGAGCTGCCGCTCGATTTCCTTAGCCGAAACCCCATTCTTGGACTGGCTTATGAGAAAGATGGCATGAAACCAGGAAACAAGGGAAGTTGGGCTCTTGTGAAAGATAGTGCCTTCGGTAGGGTAGATATGATGGCCGCAGGAGCAGGCATAGGCGCGGCGATGCTCTACGGGGTAAAAGTCCTCCTTGTGGCACTTAGGGCATTCCAGGCCTTTTGGGTACCTGTTCTTGAAGATGTGCGTGAGGCAAGCCTTATCGTCCGGGAAGTCCTTCTTAAAGTCTTTGATCGTATATCTCATATCTAGAGCGTAACAGATTGATTACTTGTTGTCAAGGGATAATGGCTAGTTATTTAGAGGACACTACACTAGGTGTTATGAACCATTCCTCAGCACACCTGTGCCGCGTCCGAAGGATCGCGGCCTAGACGCTCGCCGCCGAGAACGAAGCCTCCGTTCTTGAGGGACGGCTTGTTGTAGGCGAGGGGACTGACGCGCGGCGCCCCCTCGCCCGACCAGCGGAACACCGCGTCTCCCGCGGCCGTGTCCCACTCCATGGTCGGCCCGAAGCGGGGGTAAAGGTCCGCGGCGCCGTCGGCGACCCGACAGAACTTGAGCGAGCTGCCGATGCGCAGCCGCGCCTTGACCTTGAGCCCCGCCAGGAAGCTTTCCAGCTCCGGGGAGGGATGCGAGCGGCTCTCCGCCACGATCCAGCCGTCCGCGCCCGAGGCCGGGCGGGAGCGCAGGCGGACCTGCTCGCCGCCTCTCTCGGTCCGCCACGCCCCGCGGCCCTTCTGCGCGCCGTACAAGAGGCCTCGGGCCGGGGCGCAGACCACGCCCAGGACCGGTTCGGAGCCCTCGATGAGCGCGATGTTGACCGTAAAGTCGTCGGTCCGCTTGAGGAACTCCTTGGTCCCGTCCAGCGGGTCCACGAGCCAAAAGCGAGTCCAGCCGCGCCTGCGCTCGTACTCGGGAACCCCGCCTTCCTCGGAGATGAGCGGGATCGCCGGGTCCAGCGCGCGCAGGCCCGCCCCGATGATCCGATCCGCCTCCAGGTCCGCCGCCGTCAGCGGCGAGCCGTCCGCCTTGGCCGAGGAGGCCGACGACCCGCCGGCGTAATGGCGCAACACGGCTTCTCCCGCGGCAAGGGCGATGTCCTGAATGTCCGTCAGGAGGGAGGACGAATCCATCGACGGGAGGATGATATCAAATCGCCTGCGGGCGTCAGCGCGGAGGCCCGGCCGCCTTACCGACGCGCTTTACGTCAGCCGCGCCTTCGCCGCGGGATGGCGGCGGGTTTGGGAACTAATGGGGCCGTTGGGAATCGGCCTGGATTTTGCGCGAAGCTTCCCATTCTTTTTGAAGCGCGACGTAGCGCTCCCGGTAGTAGCTCCGCAGCTTATCCAGGCGTCCGTGCTCCAAGAGACGCTGCAGCTCCTCAAGCTCGGCCAACTCCTGCTTGGCGCTTGCCTCGGAAATGCCATGCTCGGCAAGCAAATTCATGACTTTTTCCGCCTCTCGCCTTACGCCGCGTTCGGCGTCGTGCGTCTTGCGCGCGAGGCACTGCACGTCATCGCACCAGCGGCGCAGGCGCGCGGCGAACTCGTCGTGCGTTTTGAGGATGTCCGCGTTCGTCAAATGGAGGATCGAGCGTTTCCTGGGGTTGAAAGACCGCGCGTAGTTTTCGATTCCCGCCAGGCCTTCCCCCCACGCTTTGGCGAGCGGATTGTCGTCAGGTCCTTGGTGCATGATCCACTTGGTTTCCGGCAAGCGCGCGATGATTTCGGCCTGCAGCTGCGCCTCCTTGGCATAGCTTAAGGTTTCATCCTCGAGCCAAGAACCCAATTTCTGAAGGCCCGTCACTCTGGTGACTTCAGCGTCGTTGAGGGCATGGCTCGCCTCGTGCGCGAAAACGGGGAGGGTCACGGTCACCAGCAAATCATAGGCGTCGGCGTACGTCGCGCTGCGGCGCCGGCACCGTTCCAGGCGCGAATTCAGCCAATCCCTATTGATGAAAATCCTCCCATTCTCGTACCATCCGAGCCTTGCATTATAGCCGGCAGGCACCACGAAGACAGGCACCGAGCGCGTGCCCAGGAATGACGCGAGCTCCTTAGAGGAATCAAAGGCCGCCAGCCGCTCCCTCCAAGCTTCAGGCAAATGGCGCGCGCCCGAATTGGTCACCTCCATGCCGGTCCAGCCTGGTTTCGCATAAGGCGCGGGTCTGGAAGGAGGAGGCGTCGGCGCGGGCGAGGCCAAGACCGCCGCACTTGGAGGTGCGTTGCCTTTTTCGAAGGCCTGAGTCCCTCCGCCAACCGTCTGCCGAAGGCCCTGCATGCCCGAAAGAGCGCTCATCCGGCGAATTTCCTTCTCATGCCTTGTGTTGGCCTTCTCGCCGAACGGTTCCTCAAACATCTCCGCGCGGGGCGAGGGCACGCCAATAAACTGGCAAGACAGCAGGGAAACAAAAAGCAGAGCCTTTGTTTTCATGGCAGCAGTATAGTGTCTGCGCTTGGCCTTCGCTAGGGTCTTTGGGCCCAGCGTTCCATGGGCCAAAAGACCTAGGCGTCCGCGCCGGCGCGGCCGCGGCGGCTCTTGACCTCGGCGCAGCGGCGCTTGTCGCGCAGGCGGCGGGCTCGGGCGGCGGGCGACAGGCCTCGGCGCTGACGCGCGGCCCGTTCGATCTGCCAGCGGCGCCGGGCGGCCTGCTCGCGGTTGAGCGCCTCGAGCCGCTCGATGAGGCGCAGAAGGGCCAGGCGCCGGTTGGCGCCCTGGGAGCGCTGGTCCGCGCAGCGCACGACGATCCCGTTCGGGCGATGCGCAAGCGTCACGGCCGTCTCCACCTTGTTGACGTTCTGGCCGCCGCTGCCGCCCGCGCGATGGAACCGCTCGACGAGGTCCTCCCGCCTCACTCCGAGCGCGGCCAGTCGGACCTCCAGCGCCGGGGGAGCCGCGCGGCTCATCGCGCGGGCGGGACCCGCTGGAGCGCCTCGGCCAGGTCCGCGCCCGTCAGGACGTGATCGAGGCGGGCCCGGGCGCCGGTCCTCTCCAGGACGCGCAAGGGCTGGGGGCCGACCCCGGTCAGGATCAGCGCGGTCCGGCGCTTGCGGCAGCGCGCCTGGAACTCCTCCAAGGCGCGCAGGCCGCTGGCATCCATGAAGGGGACGTTGGCCATCTGCAGGACGAAGGCGCGGGGGGTGCGGTGGATCTCGTCGAGGACCTCGCGCAGCTTGCCGGCCGCGCCGAAGAAGAAGGGGCCGTTGAGGTCGTAGACCTCGACGCCCTCCAGGGCGGCGCGGACCGGGGAGTCCGCCCCCTCGTCTCCCGCGCGCTCGAGCGCGGCGGGGTCGACCTCGGTCATCTCCGCCATGCGGCGCATGAACAGGAACGCCGCCAGGATCATGCCGACCTCCACCGCGACGGTCAGGTCCACGAGCACGGTGAGCAGGAAGGTCGCCAGCAGGACGGCGGCGTCGCTGCGCGGGCCCCGAAGCAGGCCGCAGAAGGACCGCCACTCGCTCATGTGGTAGGCGACGATGACCAGGATCGCGGCCAGGACGCAGAGGGGCACGGCCTCCACCAAGGGGGCGGCGTAGAGCAAAGTCAGCAGGACCACGGCGGCGTGGATCATGCCCGCCACGGGCGTGCGCCCTCCGCTCTTGACGTTGGTGGCGGTGCGCGCGATGGCCCCGGTCGCCGGGATGCCGCCGAAGAGCGGGGAGGCGAGGTTGGCGACCCCCTGGGCGACAAGCTCCATGCTGGAGCGGTGCCGGCTGCCGATCATGCCGTCGGCCACCACCGCGGAGAGCAGCGACTCGATGGCAGCCAGGAGCGCCACGGTCAGGGCCGGCCGCCACAGGCGCGCCAGGTCCCCCGCGTGCCAGGCCGGCAGGGAGGGCGCGGGCAGGCCGTGAGGCATGTGGCCGAACCGCGCGCCGATGGTCTCCACCGAAAGCCCCAGGGCGTGGGCGAGCCACGTGGCCAGGACCAGCGCCACGACGGGCGAGGGCAGGCGCCTGTCCAGCTTGGGCCAGAGCCACAGGACGGCGAGGGTGAAAGCGGAGAGGGCGGCCGCCGGCGCCGAGGAGGTGCCGATTGCCCCCAGGTAGGCCTGCCACTTGGCCAAAAACTCCACCGGGACGCTCCCCATGCTCAGGCCGAGGAGGTCCTTGACCTGGGATGACAGGATGATCAGGGCGATGCCGCTGGTGAACCCCGTGGTCACGGGGTAGGGGATGAACTTGAGCAAAGTCCCCATGCGCGCCAGCCCCATGACGACGAGCATCCCACCCGCCAGGATCGTGCACAAGGCCAAGCCGTCCAGGCCGAACTGCTGGACGATGCCGTAGACGATGACCACGAAGGCTCCCGTGGGTCCGCCGATCTGGACGCGGCTTCCCCCCAGCGCGGAGATGAGGAACCCCGCCACGGCCGCGGTGTAGAGGCCCCGGTCGGGGGAGACGCCCGAGGCGATGGCGAAGGCCAGCGCCAAGGGCACGGCCACGACGCCGACCACGACGCCGGCCATCGCGTCGGCGGCAAACTGGGATCGGTCGTAGTCCTTGAGCGTCGTCAGGAGTTTGGGAACCAGGATCATAATGATAAGATGATACGATGTCGGCCACGGGCAAAAAAAGGCCGCGCCCCGGCGCGCTCGTCGAGATCCGCCGCGTCCTCGACTGCGAGGCGGCGGCTCTGCGCCGCGCCCGGCGCGCGGTGGACGGCTCCTACGCGGCGGCGGTGGAAATCCTGGCCGCCTGCCGGGGCACGGTGATCCTGACCGGGGTGGGCAAGTCCGGCGCGATCGCGCAGAAGATCGCGGCGACGCTCACGTCCACCGGCACGCCGGCCGTGTGCCTGGACCCGACCGAGGCCCTGCACGGCGGCGTGGGCCTGGTCCAGCCCCGGGACGTGGTGCTGGCGCTGGGCAAGTCCGGGGAGTCCGACGAGCTCAACGCCCTCCTGCCGCACCTGCGCGCGCGCGGCGCCAAGCTCATCGCGCTGACCGCCAACCCAAAGTCCACCCTGGCGCGGCGCGCCGACGTGGTCCTGCACACGCCGGTCGCCGAGGAGGCCTGCCCGCTCAACCTCGCGCCGACAAGCAGCACCACCGTCGCGCTCGCGGTCGGCGACGCCCTGGCCGTGGCGCTCATGAAGCGCCGCGGCTTTGGCGCGGGCGACTTCGCGGCCAACCATCCCGGCGGGCGCCTCGGGCGCCGCCTGAACTTGACCGTGGCCGACGTGATGCGCTCCGGCGAGGACAACCCCGTGGTGCGGGCGGACGCCGGGGTCCGCCGCCTGCTGGTGGAGATCACGCGCCGTCAGGCCGGCGCCGCCTCCGTCGTGGACGGACGGGGGCGCTTCCTGGGGCTGGTCACCGACTATGACCTCCGGCGCGCGCTGGAGCGCGGGCGCGACCCCCTCGCCCTGTCCATCCGCGCGGTGATGAACCCGCGGCCGACCGTGATCCGGCCCGAGGAGTCCGCGGCCAAGGCCGTGGCGGTGATGGAGAACCGCCGCAATCCCTTCAACGTCCTGCCCGTGGTGGACCGGCGCGGGCGGGCCGTCGGCCTGGTGCAGGTCCACGACCTTCGGGCCCGGGGACTGTGAGAGGATGAAGCCCTACTACCTCGACGTGCTGGAAAAGCGCGCGCCGGGCGGCGACCTGGCCCGCGAGCTGCTGCGGCGGGTGCGCCGCCGGCTGGTCGGCGGGCCCGACCGCGGCCGGCAGGTCTGGACCCCCGCCGACGTCATCGACGCCGACGGCCCGGAGCTTTCCCTGCGCTCCTACCTCGAGCATCGCGACATCCGCCGCATGCTCGCCCATATCCCGGCCGAGCGGCGCCGGCGCGCCGTGGAGATCGGCTGCGGCTACGGGCGCCTGATCGTGGTCCTGGAGGAGTTCTTCCCGGAGGTCTGGGGCGTGGAGCGCGAGCCGGGACTCCTGGAGATCGCCCGCGAGCTGGCCCCCTCCATCCGCTGGAGCAACCCCGCCTGCCTCGACGACCTGTCGGGCGTGCCGGGGACGGCGGACTTCGCGATGATCTTCACGGTGCTGATGCACATGACCGACGCCGACGCGCGCCGGGTCCTCGACGCGGCCAAAGCCAAGGCCAAGGGCGGCTGGGTCCTGGTCGTGGAGCGCACCGACCGCGGCGAGGCGCTCGGCGACCCCTCCGACGCGGCGAAATTCATGGACCACGGGCGGCCCGTGGAGACTTTCGCGGAGTGGATGAAGCCCTCGCGCCTCGTGGACTCGATGCCGCGCTCCGTCGAGCCGACCTACCCGCGCCGCGACAACGGAACGTACATGCTCTTCTCGGATGCCTGAGAACGCCTGCCCGGCCTGCCGCGGCCGGGCCGGGAAGGAGGTCGAGCGGCACCGCGACCCGGTTTCCGCGACGGACTACGCGCTGCGCCGCTGCGCGGCCTGCGGGCTGGTCTTCGCCCAGCCCCGCGTCTCGGTCGGCGCGGCCTGGTACGCCGCCGCGGTGCCCGACGAGACGCCGCTGCCCCCCGAGCGCGACTGGCGCTTCCGCGCGTTCCTCGCCGACGCGCCCGCGGGAACGCGCGTCCTGGACGTCGGCTGCGGAGAGGGGCAGTTCCTGCGCCTGGCCCGCGAGCGCGGCTGCCCGGGCGTCGGCTTCGACTGGGACGAGCGCCGGACGGCCCGCGCGCGCGCCGCAGGGCTGGACGCCTGCACCCGGGACTGGGAGGCCTTCCTCGCCTCCCGGCGGGACGGGGAGTTCGGCGCCGCCTGCCTCTTCGACGTGCTGGAGCACGCCCCGGAGCCCGCCGCGCTGATCGGCGGCCTGCGCCGCCTGCTGGAGCCCGGCGGCCTGCTGGCGATCACCGTCCCCAACGAGTCCCGCCCCCTCCCGCTCGGCCGCGAGGCCTACGACTATCCCCCGCACCATTTCACGCGCTGGACGCGCAGCGCCATGAAGTCCTTCCTGGAGCGGGAAGGCTTCCGCGTCCTGCGCCAGGACGCGGCGATGCGCGAGAGTTTCTACCTCCGGGACGTGCTGGCCGCCAAGCTCGCCTTCGAGCCCGCCGCTCGCCTGGCCCGGCGCCTGCGCGGCGACTCCCGCCCCCGCGCGGCATCCGAGCCGGCGCAAGCCCCGCCTCCCCTCTCAAGAGACGCGGCCCGCGCGCGGTCGGGAGCGCGCGCGGCGCTGTTCGCCGTCTATTCGGCCGCGGCGAAAACCGCGCTCTGGCCCGTCGCCGCGGGACTGGGCGCCTGGTACCGGGCCGCGCGCCTCGACCCGGGGCATTGCCTCTACACCCTGGCGCAAAAAAATGGCTAGACTCCTCGCCTTCACGCGGAGCCCGCGTTTCGGCGGCGACGACGCGGTCCTGCTCGAGCTGATCCGCGCCTGGCCGGCCGGCGACCGCTGGATCGTGGTCGTCAACCGGAACCATGCCGGCTGGGCCGTCTACCAAGAGGCCCTGGCGGGCCGCGCCGAGCTTCTCCCCGCCGCGCGCTCGACGCTCGGCCTGCGCAAGACGTTCGCCGCGGCCTGCCCGGACGCCGTGCTGGTCAGTTCCGGCGGCTTTCCCCCCATCGCGCCGACCGTCGCGGCCTTGATCGCGGCGCGCCTGGCCGGCGCGCCGCGGCTGGTCCTGGCGGTCCACAACGATCCCAATCCCGGCGCGGGCCCACGCGCGCTCTGGCGCGGCGCCCGAGGGCGGCTGGCGGCCCGGCTCGCCGACGCCGTGATCTCGGTGTCGCGCGACTGCGCGGGCAAGGTCGCGGCGGCCTGCGGGCGCCCGGTGCGCGCGATCCTCAACGGCGCCGGACCTCTCCAGGACGCGGACCCGGCCGCCCTGCGCCGGGAGCTGGGTGTCCCGGCCGGCGTCCCCTTGATCGGCGCGATCGGCCACCTGGAGGCGCGCAAGGGCTTCCGCGTCCTGCTGGAGGCCTTCCGGCTCCTGGCGCCGCGCCGGCCGGACGCGCGGCTTGCCGTGATCGGCGCGCCGATCGAGCCTGAAGAGGACGCCGCGCTGAGGGCGCTGGCCGCCGACCCGGCCGTCGCGGGCCGCGCGACGCTGGTCGGCTACAAGCCGCGCGCCCGGCGCTTCGCGGCGGCCTTCGACGTCTGCGTCGTCCCGTCCCTGCGCAGCGAGAGCTTCGGGCTGGTGGCGCTGGACGCGATGCGGGCGGGACGGCCCGTGGTCGCCAGCCGCGTGGGCGGGCTCCCGGAGGTGGTCGCCGACGGCGAGACGGGCCTGCTCGCGCCGCCCGGCGACGCCGCCGCGCTGGCCCGCGCCCTGGAGGAGCTCCTCGCCGATCCCGCCAAGGCCCGGCGGCTGGGCGAGGCGGGGCGCCGCCGGGCCGCGGCGCGCTTTTCGGCCGAACGCATGGCCGCGGAGTACCGCGAGGTCCTGCTGGGCGGCCAAATGATAACATCGCGGCGATGAGCGGCCAAAAAATCCTCCTGGTCACCGGCGGCACCGGGCTTCTCGGCAAAGGGCTCGAGGAGACCCTGCCGGCGGGCTGGCGCGTCGTCAGCGTCCACCAGCGCGACTACGCGGTCAAGGGCTCCCCGGCCCGCCACCTCGTTCTCGACATCCGCGACAAGCGCGCGGTGGACCGCCTCTTCGCGCGGCGCCGGTTCGACGCGGTGGTGCACGCGGCGGGCATCGCCAGCGTGGACTACGTGGAGACGCACTATGCGGAGAGCCTCGAGTCCAACATCGTCGGCACGCTCAACGTGACCTCCGCCTGCCGGCGCGCGGACGCGCCCCTGGTCTACATCTCGACCAACGCCGTCTTCGACGGCCGCAAGGCGCCCTACCGCGAGGACGATCCCGTCGCGCCCGTCAACAAGTACGGCCGGCTCAAGGTCGAGTGCGAGCGGCTGGTGCGCGAGACCCTCCAAAAGTGGACGATCGCGCGGCCCATCCTGATGTACGGCTGGAACCACGCCGAGACCCGGCAGAACCCGGCGACGTGGATCTACGAGAAGCTCCGGCGGGGGGAGCCCGTTTCTCTGGCGGACGACCAGTGGGAGAACCCGCTCTACAGCCACCAGTGCGGCCGCGCGCTCTGGGCCGTCGTACGCAAGGCTCCGGGAGGGATTTTCCACCTCGCGGGCCGCGACCGCGTCAGCCGGCACCGCTTCGGGCTGACCCTGGCCGAGGTCTTCGGCCTGGACGCGTCGCTGATCAAGCCGGCGGCCGCCCGGTCTTTCCCGGGGCTGGCGCCGCGGCCGCCCGACACGACCTTCGTCACGACGCGCATGGAGCGTGAGCTGGGCGTCAAGCCCCTGACCGTGCGCGAGGGCCTGGCCGCGATGAAGGCCGACCTCTCCGCCGGGGCCTGAGGTGCCGAGGGTCTCGGTCGTCGTCCCCGCCTGGAACGCCGAGGCCTTCCTCGAGAAGACCTTGGAGACCGTCGCCGCGCAGACTTTCCGCGACTTCGAGCTGATCGTGGTGGACGACGGGTCCCGGGACGGCACGAAAAAAGCCGCGGACCGCTTCCTTGAGCGCGCCGGGCTGGAGGGGCGCTGCCTGCGCCAGGAGAACAGGAAGATCGCGGGAGCCCGCAACGCCGGAATCCGCGCGGCGCGCGGCGAACTGGTCGCCTTTCTCGATCACGACGACCTTTGGTTGGCGACCAAGCTCGCCGAGGTCGCGGCCGAGTTCGACGCGCATCCCGAAACGGATCTGGTGGGCCACCACGAAAACGTCGTTCGCGACGGCCGCTTGGTCCGGATCTCCCGGTGCGGGCCGTATGCGGAAAACATGTACGAGCGGCTGCTCTTCGAGGGCAACGCGCTCTCCCCATCGGCCACGACCGTGCGCCGGGACAAGCTGATCGAGGCCGGCCTCTTCCGCGAGAACCCGGAGTTCGACACGGTCGAGGACTACGACCTCTGGCTGCGCCTGGCCAAGACCTGCCGCATGCGCTTCCTCGACCGCGTCCTGGGCGAGTACCAGCTCGTCGAGCGCGCGGCCTCCAATCGGATCGCCTACCACAACGCGAACCTGGAGAGCCTCCTGCGCGACCATTTCCGGAGCTTCCCCGACCCCGACGCCCGCACGCGCGCGCTCATGCGCCGCCGGCTGGCCGCCATGAACCGATCGGCCGCGCGCGGCCTCCTGGCCCAGGGCGACGCGGCGGCGGCGGGGCCCTACGCCCGGCGCGCCGCGAGCGGCTGGCCGTGGGACTGGAGGAACGCCGCGACATGGACGCTGTGGGCCGTAAAAAAACTGGGCGGCAGGGCATGGACCTGACCGCGACCGTCTACGCCCCGCCGCGGGCAAAGTCTCCCTGGACGATCGCAAGTCTCTACGCCCCGTCCGCGGCCCGTTTCTACGGCTTCGGCCGCCATGCTCTCGCGGACGCCCTGCGCCTGGCCGGCGCCCCGGGCGGGCGCGTCCTGCTGCCGTCCTTCATCTGCCGCGACCTGCTCGCCTCCGCCGCGGCCGTCGGCGCCGAGCCCGCCTTCTACGCGGTCGGGCCGGATCTGGCGCCCGCCGAGGACCCGGGGCGCTGGCCCGCGGCCGCCGCCGTCCTGGCCGTGGACTATTTCGGCTTCCCGCAGGACCTGGCTCCGTTCCAAGCCTACGCCCGCCGGACCGGCGCGACGCTGATCGAGGACGCGGCGCACGCCCTGTTCTCGCGCGACGCGGCGGGCCGCCTGCTGGGGACGCGGGCCCCGCTGGGAATCCTGAGCCCGCGCAAGAGCCTGCCCCTGCCCAACGGCGGGGCCCTGCTCGTCGGCGAGCCGCGCCTCGCGGCGCGCGTGCCCCCCCAAGTCCCGTTCGCGCCGGCGGCGGGCCGGCGCGCGGCCCTCAAGAGCGCGGCGCGCCCCTTGCTGGCGCTGGCCGGCGCACGCGCGGCGCACGCCGGGCTCTCCGCCCTGCGCGCCCTGCGCGGCGCGACGGATGCGCACACCTTGGACCCCGGCTCCGAGCGCGTCCTGCCCGTTCCCGCCGTGCCGTGCGCGGAGCTGGGACGCCCCTTGGCCTGCGCCGATCCCGCCGTCGAGGCCTCGCGCCGCCGCGCGCTGTGGTCCTTCTGCGGCGGGATCGCGCGCCGCGCCGGGCTTGCGCCCGTCTTCGCCTTCCTGCCCGAGGGCGTCGTGCCTTACGGCTATGCCTTCCGGACCAACGCCCCGGTCGAGGCGGCCGCGCCGTTCTCCGCCGAGGGGCTGCGGGTCCTGCCCTGGCCGGACCTGCCGGACGCGGTTCGGTCCGCCGCGCCGGACCATCACCGCAACGTCGCCCTCGTCCACTTCCTGTGGTGAACTGGACCGAGTTCCGCCGGGACGACGCGGCCTGGGACGCCGTGCTGGCCGCGCTGCCGGACGCGACCGTCTTCCAGTCCGCGGCCTGGGCCCGGCACAAGGCCGACTTCGGCTGGCGCCCGATCCGCCTCGCCGCGCAAGACGGCGGCGCGGCGGTCGGCGCGGTCCAGGCCCTGGCGAAAAACCTGCCCGGCGGCGTCCGCCTGCTCTGGGCGCGCGGCGGCCCCGTCGGCGAGCCGGCGTCTTGGGACGCGGGCCTGCGCGCGGCGCTGGGCGCCGCGGCCGGCGGCCTGGCGAGCTACGCGCGCGTCTGCTCCTACCGGGAGGCCGGCCCGATCCCGGCGGCGCTGGCGGCCGGCGGCTGGTCGCGGCCGCGGCGGCCCCTCGACCGCGGTCTGACCTATCTCCTCGACCTGGGCCCCGACCCGGAGCGCCTGCGCGAGGGCCTGTCCGCGAACTGGCGCCACAACCTCAAGCGCGGCAACGCGCGCGCCGTGGTCGTGGACTGGACGGACCCGGAGCCCGCGGAGATGGAGTCGGTCTATCGCGCGCTGGAGTCCTATAAGGGCCTGCCGCCCCAGCACCGCGCCGACGCGCTGGGCTCGCTGGCGAGGCGGCTGGGGCCGGCGCTGATCCTCAAGCGCGCCATCGTCGACGGCCGCACCGCCGCCCTGCGCGCCTGCGCCGTGTTCGCGGGCCGCGCCGTGGACCTGCTCGCCGCCGCCACGCCCGAAGGGCGCAAGTCCTACGCCTCGTATGCTTTGCTGTGGGCCCTCATCCTGGAAGCGCGCCGCCGCGGCGCGCGGATCTATGACCTGGGCGGCGCGGACCCGGACGCGGCGCGGGGCGTGGCCGACTTCAAGAAAGGCGTGGGCGCGCGCCTGGTCGAGACGGCCGGCGAATGGGACTGCGCGCGGCCGGGGCTCCTGCGCGCGCCCATCGGCGCGCTCATCACCTGGAGCATGGGCAAATCGGCATGAGCTGGAAGCACTCGGCCTGGCGGACGCTGGCGCGGACGCGGGAGGCCCTGGGCGTACGCGCGCGGCCGGGCCTGCGCGTCCTCGGCTATCACTGCGTCGGCGCGCCGCTCCCGGGGGACCCCTACGGGCTGGCCGTCGCGCCCGCCGCCTTCGAACGGCAGATGGAGCTCGTCGCCTACGGACAATTCGGCCGGGCCGTCCCGCTCGGCGGCGCGCGGCTCGACGGCGGCGCGGAGATCGCGGTGACGTTCGACGACGGCTATCAGGACGTCTTGCGGACCGCCGCGCCGACCCTCGTCCGCCTGGGGCTGCCCTTCACGGTCTGCGTCACGCCCGGCCTCCTCGACGCGGGACGTCCGCATCTCGCGTGGGACGAGCTGTCCGAACTCGGCAGGATCAACGGCTGCGAAATCGGCGCGCACGGGCTCACGCACGCGCGGCTCGACCGGCTGGACGACGCGGCGCTCGCCGTCGAGCTCTCCGGCTCGCGCCAGCGCCTGGAGGACGCGCTCGGCCGAGCGGTGAGGGTCATGACGTGGCCGCACGGCGCGGCCTCCCGTCGAGCCGCCGCCGCGGCCAAGGCCGCGGGCTTCGCGCGCGCGGCCTGCTCGCTCTACGGCGTCAACGCGCCCGGGCGCGACCCGCTCCTGCTCCAGCGCGTGGAGATCACCGGCTTCGACGGCGAGCGCGACTTCGTCGGGAAATGCTCCGGCGCCTGGGACTGGTTCGCCCTGCGGCAGGGAGACCCGGCGTCGCGATGACCCAGACGCCGTTCGACGTCGTCGTCCTCTCCAGCGTCGAGTGGGACGCGGCCTGGCAGCGCCACCACGCCTTCGCCGCCCAGTGGGCCGCGGCGGGCCGCCGCGTCTTCTTCGTCGAGAACGCGGGCCTGCGCGAGCCCGGCCTGCGCGACCTGGGCCGGGTCGCGCGGCGCCTGCGCCGCCTCGCCGCGCCCGCCTTAAGCCGCATGGCTCCGCCGCCCGACGGCGTGAGCGTCGTGAGCCCCCTGGTCCTGCCGCCCACGCGCCCGGCTTTCCGCCGCCTCAACGCCGCTCTGCTCATCCCGCGCCTCATCGCGCGCCTGCGCGGGCTCGGGCTGCGCGGCGATCCCGTCGTCTTCGCCTACCTGCCCACGGCCTCGACCTTGTCCTGTCTCGAAGAACTCCAGCCGGCGTTGACGGTCTACGACTGCGTCGATAATTTTTACGGGCTCCCGCGGCGGCCCCCGGACTTGGCGGAAACCGAGACAGCCCTGCTCAAGCGCGCGGGGCTGGTTCTGACGACCTCTCGGACGCTGCATCAGGAAAAGAAACGACTCCACCCCAACGTCCTGGAGCTGCACCACGGCGTGGGCGAGGCCTTCTTCCTGCCTCCGCCCCCGCCCCGGCCGCCCCGCCGCCTCGTCTACTTCGGCACGCTCTGGCGCGCGCTCGACTATGCGCCCATCCGCGCGCTCGCCCAGGCCGGCTTCGACGTCGAGCTGATCGGCCCGGTCAAGGAGGCTGCGCCCCCCCTGCCGCCGTCCGCCCGCCTGCGCGGGCCCGTCGCGCACGCCGAGCTGCCCGCGCTCCTGGCCGGCGCCGACGCCTTGCTTCTCCCCTATGCCGACGACGAGTATAATCGCGGCGTGATCCCGGCCAAGACCTACGAGTGCCTGGCCACGGGGCGGCCCGTGCTGGCCAGCCCCCTGCCCGCGTTGACGGCCGTGCCGGAGCTGGCCGCCGTCCTGACCTTCGCGCGCGCGCCCGAGGAGTGGGTCGCGGCCGCGCGGGCGCTGGCCGATGACGACGCGCGGGCCCGCGCCGCGCGCGTCAGCCTGGCGCGCGCGCACGCGGAGAACGCCTGCTTTACGCGCCTGCGCCAAGCCGTGGAGGACGCCCTCCATGCCCGCTGAGCGCCTGCTGGCGTTCGCCTTCGCGCTGCTTGGTGCCGCCTTGCCGCTGAGCCTGGCCGCCTCGAATGCAAGTCTGGCTCTGCTGAGCGCGGGCCTGCTCCTGTCCGTCTGCGGCGCCGTCTCGCGCCGCGCCGCCTTGGCGCGCCTCGGGGACGCGGCGCGCACGCCTCTCTTCGCCGCGCTCGCGGCCTACGCCGCGGCGTCCTTGATCTCGGGGTTGAGCGGCGCGGACCCCGTTCACAGCCTGTCCATCTGGCCCAAGGATCTGCACAAGCTCTGGGTCGTCCTCGCCTTCGGCGCCGCGCTCGACGCCGAGCGGCGGCGGCTCTTCGCGCGCGGGCTGGCCGCCGGGGCCGGCGCGGCCGCCTTGATCGGGATCGCGCAGACCGCGGCCGCGGCGCTGGCGGGCGGGCCCTACCTGCGCGCCCACGCCTTCATGCACCCCGTGTCCTACGGCGAGTCCCTCGGCCTCATCGTCCTCGGCCTGCTGTCCTGGGACGACGACCTCCTGCCGCGGCCTCTGCGGCGCGCCGCGGTCGCGGCGCTGGGAACGGCGCTCCTTCTCAATCAGACGCGCGCCGCGCTCGCCGGGATCGTCGCGGGCTTGGCCGCCGCGGCCTGGGCCGACCCGAGATGGCGCCGCCGCCTAGCCGCGGGAGCGGCCACGGCCGCCGCCGCCGCCGGCGCCTGGGAGCTTTGGGCCGGCGAGCGTTCCCTGCGCGCCCTGCTGTCGGGCGGCGCCGCGAGCGCCCAAAACGCGCGCCTCGTCCTCTGGCGCGTGGCCTGCGGAATATTCCGCGACCATCCTCTCTTCGGCTCGGGACCGGGCAACTACCGCCTCCTCTACCCCACGTATCACTCCGGCCTGCTCGACGGCGAGAAGACCTGGGGCTCGGCCCACAACCTGTTCCTGCACCAGGCCGCCGAGCGCGGGCTTGTCGGGCTGATCGCCCTCGCCCTGGTCTGCCTCGTCTTGGGCCGCGACGCCTGGCGGCGCGCGCGCGAACACCGCGACGCCTGGTCGCTCTGGGCGCTGTCCTCCGGCGCGGCCTTCCTCGTCATGAACCTGACCGAGATCGCCCTCCAGACCGAGCAGGTCGCCACGCTCTTCCTGATCCTGGCGCTCCTGCCCGCCGTCGAGGCCGTCCGGCGGGGATAATCTATAATAGCGCCCCATGGCGACCCTCTCCGTCCTCATCCCGGTCTACAACGAGAAGGCCACGCTCCTGGAGCTCCTGCGCCGGGTCGAGGCCGTCGCGCTCCCGCTCGACAAGCAGATCGTGATCGTGGACGACGGCTCCACCGACGGCACGCGAGAGATGCTGAAAAGCCTTGGCGGCCGGGCCGACGTCGTCCTTCACGAACGCAACCGGGGCAAGGGCGCGGCCGTGCGCACGGCCCTGACGCGCGCGACGGGAGAATTCGCCGTGATCCAGGACGCGGACCTGGAGTACGACCCCGCGGACTGGCCCAAGCTGCTGGAGCCGCTCCTTGACGGCCGCGCCGACGTCGTGTACGGCTCGCGCTTCCTGGGCGGGCCCCACCGCGTGCTCCTCTTCTGGCACAGCGCGGCCAACAAGCTCTTCACGCTGCTCACCAACGTGCTCTACGACGTCAACCTCTCCGACATGGGCACCTGCTACAAGGCCTTCCGGACCGGGGCCCTGAAGACGATCCCGCTGGAAAGCGAGCGCTTCGGCATCGAGGCGGAGATCACGGCCAAGGTCTGCAAGCGCCGCCTGCGCGTCTACGAGGTGCCCATCTCCTACTCGGGGCGCACCTACGCCGAGGGAAAGAAGATCACCTGGCGCGACGGGCTGTCCTACCTCGCCTGCCTCCTGCGCTATCGTGTCGCGGATTAAGGGGTTGCAATCAAATAATATGACCGTTTTGGACGGACGATTTTGGAGCGAGCCAAGGAGCGAGGAGCGAGCATACCCGCAGCGGTATGTGAGCGACGAGCGACGCGGGCGCAGCC
>JACQPJ010000013.1 GCA_016207605.1 Elusimicrobiota bacterium | reverse complement strand
GGGCTGCGCCCGCGTCGCTCGTCGCTCACATACCGCAGAGGGTATGCTCGCTCCTCGCTCCTTGGCTCGCTCCAAAATCGTCCGTCCAAAATGGTCATATTATTTGATTGCAACCCCTAAGGGACGCAAACGCCCCGGATTATCTATCATAAGGAATTGTCATGAGCGGCAAATTTGCGCGTTTTCTCCTGGGCGGCGCCTTGGTCGCGGGGCTGTCGGCCGCCTCGGCGCTCGTCGCCCGCGCCGGACGCCGCCCCTTCTCGCCCGAGGCCCCTGGCTTTCGCAGCAAGGGCCCGGCCGGCGCCAAGGTCGCGATCGTGGAGTTCTCCGACTTCCAGTGTCCCGCCTGCCGCGAGGCGGAACAGCCCCTGCGCGCCCTGCTGGCGCTCCACGAGGGCCGGATCCGCATGACGTTCATGCATTTCCCGCTGCGCCAGCATGAGTGGGCGCGCCCCGCCGCGATCGCGGCCGAATGCGCGGGGCGACAGAGCCGCTTCTGGGAGTACCACGGCCGCCTCTACGACCGCCAGGCGGAATGGACCAACAAGGACTGCGACGCGTTCCTGACGAGCTACGCCCGCGAACTCGACCTCGACGCGGACGCCTGGGGCTCCTGCCGGCGCGACCCCGCCGTCGGCGCGGCCGTGGACCGCGACGCGGCCGCGGCCGCGAACGCCTGGGTGGGCGGCACGCCCACTTTCTTCATCAACGGACGCCGCTTCGTCGCCGCCCGGCAGCTCGCCGAGCTCGGCGCGCCGTTCGTGGAGAAGGAGCTCAAACGATGAAGCGGCGCGAGGCGGAGGGCTTGGCGGCGCGGCTGGCCGTCGGCGCCGTGCTGATCTACGCCGGCGTCTCCAAGGTCTCCGCCCCGGCCGAGGAGTTCGCCGTCGTGATCCAGGCCTACGACGTCGCGCCCAAGGATTTGGCCATGCCCCTGGCGGGCCTGTTGCCCTGGGTCGAGCTCTTCCTCGGCTGGTCCCTGCTCCTGGGGTGGCGGACGCGAGCCGCGGCCTTGGGCGCCGGCGCCCTGTTCACGGCGTTCCTGGCCGCGCTGGGCTTAGCGGCCCTCCGCGGCCTGGCCTTGCCCAACTGCGGCTGCTTCGACAACGCCGTCCACTTCACCGTCCGTCAGGCCTTGGGCTTGGACTCCCTGCTCGCGCTCCTGTGCTGGGCGGCGTTTCGTAGCGCTCCCGGCCCGCTCAGCCTGGACCGCTGGACGGAACGCGGGACCAATGGACCTAATGCGTCTAGGCCTTTGGACCCTCCTTAAATCCAGGTCTATGGACCCTGTCGCAAAACCTGGCCGCGAGCCATCCTAAAGCCATGCCCCTCATAGAACCCCGTCCCTCCGCGCCGCTCATCGCGCTGTCGAGCGACTTCATCCGCGCCAAGGAGTACTTCGAGGCGATCGTGGCCTCCTCCGGCGACATGATCTGCACGACCGACGTCCGCGGGCGCGTCCTCTACTTCTCGCCCGGCGCCGAGGCCATGCTCGGCGTCCCCGCGACCTCGGCCGTGGGCCGCCCGGCGCACGACTTCTACGCGCGCGGGCGCGAGGACGCCGCCCAGCTCATGCGCCTCCTGCGCGACAGTCACGACGGCCGCACGCGCAACTACGAGATGCAGCTCCGGGCCTCCGGAGAGCGCCTGCTCACCGTGAGCATGTCCGTATCCCTTCTCAAGGACGCCCGGGGACGCGTCATCGGCACGCTGGGCGTGGCCAAAGACATCTCCGACCGCGCGGAACTGGAGCGACGCCTGCGCGAGATGACGCGGACCGACGACTTGACCGGGCTCTTCAACCAGCGCCACTTCTACGAGCGCCTGCGGGAGGAGGCCGCGCGCGCGCGGCGGCAGAAGCGCAGGCTGTCCCTGATCCTCTTCGACCTGGACGGCTTCAAGCAGGTCAACGACCGCCTGGGCCACCTGGCCGGCGACCGCATCCTGCGCCTGTTCGCCAAGGCCGTCGCGGACCGGGTGCGCCGAGAAGTGGACCTGGCCTTCCGCTGGGGCGGCGACGAGTTCGTCGTGCTGTTGCCCGAGACCGGGGCGGCGGGCGCCGCCCGGATCGCCAAACGCATCGCCGCCGCCGCGCGGTCGCTGGGACGCGAGGGCGTCTCGGCCAGCTGGGGAGTGGCCGAGCTGTCCCCTTCCGGACGCGCCGACGCTCTGGTGCGCCGCGCCGACGCGGCGATGTTCAAGATGAAGTCCGCCGGAAGCCTCGACCGGCGCGACCGCTAAAAGCTACCATCCTCGGCGTGGCGCGGATTCTGGTCATCGACGACGACTACGAGGTCGCCGCGATGCTGTCCGAGGTCCTCCGGCAGGAGGGCCATGAGGTCCGCTGCGCCGCCGACGCCGGGCAGGGCCTGGAGGCCGCGCGCCTCTTTCGCCCCGAACTGGTCATCCTAGACTATCAGATGCCGGACGTCAGCGGCGCCCATCTCTTCGAGTCGCTCCGGCGCAATGAGGCCTCCCGCGGCACGCCGATCCTGTTCATCAGCGGCGAGGCGCGGCCCGAGCGCATCCTGGCGGAAGTCTCGGACCCCGCGGGCTCGCGCTTCCTGGCCAAGCCCCTTTCCCTCGAAGACCTGCGCCGGGACATCCGGGAACTGCTGGCGGAACGCGGGAACGCCTGACGTGGGACTCCTGGTCCTGGTCCGGCACGGACAGTCCCGGTGGAACCTGGAGAACCGCTTCACGGGTTGGGTGGACGTCCCGATCACGCTCCAGGGCGAGCAGGAGGCGCGCCGCGCCGGCCGCGAACTGCGGCCCATCCGTTTCGACCTTGCCTTCACCTCCGGGCTGCGGCGGGCCCAGCAGACGCTGGACATACTCTTGGAGGAAAGCGGCCAGGGGCCGATTCCCGTGCGCCGGGACGAGGCGCTCAACGAGCGGCATTACGGGGACCTCCAGGGGCTCGACAAGGACGAGACGGCCAGGAAGTACGGAGCGGAGCAGGTCCACGTCTGGCGCCGCTCCTACGACGTCAGGCCTCCCAACGGCGAAAGCCTCAAGGACACGGCCGAGCGGACCTTGCCCTACTTCCGGCAGGAGATCCTGCCTTCGGCCGCCGCGGGCCGCAGCGTGCTCGTCGCCGCCCACGGCAACTCCCTGCGCGCCGCGGTCATGGAGCTTGAGGGACTGACGCCGGAGCAGATCATGCGGGTCAACATCGAGACCTGCCGCCCGCTCTGCTACGAGATCGCCCCCGACGGCCGAGCCGTCAAGACGACGACGGCGCGGAGCGCGTCCAAGCCGTAACGCGCGCCGATTTTTGTATCATGGACGCCATGAAAAAGTGCGCCCTCCTTCTGGCCGCCGCCGCGCTGGCCGCCTGCGCCGCGCGCAGGCCCTCCCTAAAGGCCGACTCCACGGCCTCCCCAACGATCGCGCTCTCGACCGCGCCCGCCGAGGCCGTCGCCCCGGCCGCGCCGATCGCGCCCGACGCCCCGCCCACCGAAGTGGCCGAGGCCTCTTTGCGCGGCGGCGGGGAGTTCGCGGCCCGCGCGGATCTGAAGGCCGTCCGCTTCGATTTCGACAGCGCCGCGCTGTCCGACGAGGCGCTGGAAGCGCTTAAGTCCAACGCCGAGGCGATCAAGGCCGAGCCGAGGCTGGAGGTCCGCGTGGCCGGCCACTGCGACGAACGCGGGACCACGGCCTACAACCTGGCGCTCGGCCAGAAGCGGGCCAAGGAAGTGCGCGACTACTACATCCGCCTGGGCGTCGACGGCCGCCGGATCGCGACCATCTCCTACGGCGAGGAAAATCCCTTGTGCGCGCAGCCCGACGAGGCGTGCTGGACGCAGAACCGCCGCGCGGAGACGACCGCGCGGACGGCCGCGGCGCCGGCGCCGTGAGGCGCGCCGCCGTTCTGGCGGCCGCCCTTTCGCTCTCGGGCTGCATCGCCACCCAACAGGACATTCTGGGCCTAGCCCAGCAGGCCGACAATCTGAAGGACCAGGTCGCCGACCTCAAGACCACCGTGTCCTCCCTGCAGGCCAACCAGGCGGATCTGGCCGTGCAGATCAAGCAGCTGCGGGGGGACCTCTCGGCCTACACCGAGAACGTCCGCTCCCTCCAGGGCGACATCGGCGCCCTGTCGGCCAAGCTCGACGAGCTCGGCTCCCGCATCGCGGGGAAAGTGACCTTGCTCGGCCAGACCTTGAGCCAAGCCCAGCAGAAGAACCTGGCCGAGGAAAAGGCCGTTTTGGACGCGCAGCGAGCCGCGCTCGACGCCCAGAAAGCCGCGCTGGAGGCGCAAAAACGCGAGACGGCGGCGACGCAGACGTTCCTGACGGCCGAGAAGCGGCTCCAGGCCAAGGACTACGCCCAAGCCGCGGCCGCGTTCGAGGACTATCTCCAGCGCTTCGGCGGCGGCTCCCTCGCCGATCTGGCCGCCTACGACCTGGGGCTCTCCTATTACGGGCTCAAGGAATGGGAGAAAGCCGGCCGGCAGTTCGCCCTCGTGCTGGACCGCTATCCGAAAAGCGGACGGACGCCGGGCGCGCGTCTGCACTATGCCCTTTGCCTGCTGAAGCTGCGCAAGGACACCTCCGAGACCCGCGCCTACCTGGAGTCCCTCCTCGCGGACTTTCCTAAGAGCCCTGAGGCCGCCGCCGCCGCCGCGGAACTCAAGCGCCTAGATGCTGCAAGGCTCTCCTCTGACGCATCTGTGCCGAGCCCGAAGGGTCGAGACGCCAAGGCCGGCGCGCCATGAGCCCCGCGCTCCTGCTGGCGACCCTGCTGACGGTTCCCGCGGACGCCCAGACGGAGGTGCGCATGAGCGTGGGCGGCGGGAGCCAGCCCCTGCCCGTGCTGGTCCTGCCCGCCTTCTCGGCCGCCGACGGGCGCCGCGGCGAGGATGCCGCCCTGGCCGGGCTCCTGCGCGAGATCGTGCGCCGGGACCTCCTATTGTCCAGGCGCTTCGACGTCCGGGACGAAGACTCCGGCGGGCTGCCCGCGGCCTGGCGCCTGCTGGCGCGGGCCGGGCAGGCCGCCGACAAAATCTCCGCCCAGGTCACGCTGGCCGACGCCTCCGGGGGCCGGACCGTCTTCGAGCGTTACTACCGCCAAGACGCCCGCTGGCCGCGCGCCCTGGCCCACCGCGTCGCCGACGACGTGGTCAAGGCCGCCACGGGCCGCGACGGCTTCGCGCGCACCCGCATCGCCTTCGTCAACGACCAGACCGGGCGCAAGGAAATCTACTTGATGGACTACGACGGGGAGAACGTCCGCCGCCTGACCGACGACCGCTCCATCGACCTCCTGCCGCGCGTTTCCCCCGACGGCCGCTTTGTCGCCTACACAAGCTACAAGGACGGCAACCCGGACCTCTTCCTGCTGGACCTCCGGAGCGGCCGGACGTCGGCGCTCTCGGCCGAACAGGGACTCAACGTCGCGGGAGGCTTCTCGCCGGACGGGACCAAGCTCCTGATGACGCTCTCGCGCGGACGCAGCCCGAACCTGTACCTCAAGGACCTCAAGACCGGCGGCGTCGAGCGCCTGACCTCGCACTTCGGCGCCGACAGCACCCCGACCTTCTCGCCCGACGCGCGCCAGGCGGCCTTCGTGTCGGACCGAGCGGGCAACCCGCAGATCTACGTCCTGGACCTGGAGACGAGGCAGCCGCGGCGCCTCACGAACTTCAACTGGTGCGACGCCCCCGCCTGGTCCCCGACGGGCGAGTGGATCGCCTTCGCGGGACGCGCCCGGCGCGGGGATCCCCTGGACATCTTCCTGGCGGACGTGACCGGTTCGCAGGTCCTGCGCCTGACCCGCGGCGAGGGGGCCAACGAGGACCCGGCCTGGTCCCCCGACGGCCGCCTGCTCGCCTTCTCCTCCACGCGCGAGGGCCGGCCGCGGATCTACGTCATGGACGCCGACGGCTCGGCGCCGCGCCGCGCCGCCGAACTGCCCGGGGCGAGCACGACGCCCTTCTGGTCCGCAGACTAGGCCGCGATCCGAAGGACGCGGCACAGACGCATCGGAGGAAAGCCTTGCAGCGTCTAGCCTACTGCGTCAGGTCGTTGCACTGGCTGTTGTTGAGGGCGCCGCAGGTCACGGTGACGGCCGGGCCGCTGTAAAGGATGTTGTAGTTGCCGTAGTAGCTGGGCCCGTTGACCCGCGTGAAGCTCGCGTTCCAGGAGTTGGCGCCGTTGGCCCCGAGCGTCACGCTGTTGCTGAAGCTGCGCAGCGCCTGAAACGAGACGTCGAAGACGGACGCGTTCGGCAGAGTGAAGGTGCCGCTGTAGTAGCTGCCGGTGCGCGCCATATAGCGCTCCTGGGCGGCGTTGAGATCGCTGCCCATCTGCAGGGCCTCGACCGCCTTGCCCTTTTCGACCACGCGGAAATACTGGGGGATCGCCACGGCCGCTAGAATGCCGATGATCAGGACGACGACCAGAAGCTCGATGAGAGTGAAGCCGCCCGTGCGGCGAGGCCGGCGAAATCGAAGCGAGTCCATAGAAGTCCCTCCTTTGAATCCCTGCCGCGGGATTATACATTGAGAATCGCGCCCGCGCCAGGGAAAAATTGAGGCGCGGCGCGAGGCAGCGTCCGCGAGATCAATTTTGATGCCCGTGGCGTCTTTGGCCGTAGCGGCTCGGGACGGCTCGTATTTCATTATAATCCCGCGATGCGGCGGGCTGAGCGCTGGTCTCCGGGCTTTCTCTACGCCGCGTCGCTGGTCCTGGCCGCCGTCGCAACCTACGCCGTCCTGCCCATCGTGGCTTGGGACAAGGATCTCTGGTATCACCTCAACGGCGGACGCTGGATCTGGGAGCATCGCGCCCTGCCCACGGAGGCGTTTTTTTCGTTCCTTTCCCCGCCCCGGCGCTGGCTCGACTACAGCTGGCTCTTCGAGGTCGTCGTCTACGCCGTCTACCGCGCCTGCGGCTACGCCGGGCTTCTGCTCATGCGCGCGGGACTTCTAGCCGGGACGCTCGGCGCGATTTGGGCCCTCTTGTGCGGACGCGCCGCCCGCCGTCCCTCCCTCGGCCGCTGCGTCCTCTTCTCGCTCTATCTCCTGCTCTTGCTCCCCCGCTTCGCCCTCGTCCGCCCGCATCTGTTCAGCTATTTCCTCCTGGCGATCGCCCTTCTGATCCTGGAGCGGCGCCGGCGCTGGATCCCGCTGCTGCCGCTCCTGGCGGCCCTCTGGGGCAACCTGCACGGCATCTATTACCCGATCCTGCTCCTGACGGCCGGCGCCTACGCCTTGGAACACTTCCTGCGCCGCGCGGCCGGCACGCGGCGCCAGCGCGAGCTGGCCTTCACGGCCGCGGCCATGGCCGCGGTGTTGCTGACCCCCCTGGGAGCCGGACTCCTGGACATCCCGTTTACCCCGCTGGACTACGCCCGGTTCCACGTCGGAGAGCTCGCGCCCTTCCGCCCCGCAAGCCTGTTTGCCCTCCATGCGGACGCCTGGTCGCCGAGCCCGGAGACCGGGTTCAACCTGCTCTTTTTCGCCGCGATCGGGACCGCATTGACCGGCGTTGCCCGGCGGCGTCTGCGCCCCGCCCACGCCGCGCTGGCGATCGGAGGCGGACTGCTCTTGACCAAGGGAGTCCGCTTCTCCTATGAATGCGCTCTGCTGGCGCTGCCCCTGCTGGCTCGCTCCCGTCTTCATTTGGGCGCGCGCCTGCGCCAGGCTATGCCGGACTCGCTCCGGACGGCGATCGTGGCCGGCCTGGCCGCGATGCCCTTCTGCGCTCTCTGGACCGCGACCCGGCCGAGACCGCGCTATCCCCTATCCATGCGCCAGCTCCCCCAAGGGATCGCGGCCTTCCTCGTCCGCGAGGGACCGGGCGGCTCCGTCCTCAGCGATCCCGACATGGGCGGCTACCTGGAATGGGCCTTGGGACCCAGCTACAAGATCGCCGCCGACATGAGGACGCCGCACCTCTTCAGCGACGCGGACGCGCACCTCGTCCAGCGGGCCTTCCTCGACTCCAAGGCCCTGGACGAGATGCTCAACCGCTATCATCCCGACTTCATCGCCGCCCCGCTGGCGCGACCGGAGTTCAAGAGCCTCATCGCCCGTTGGCCGCGCTACGTGCCCGTATTCTTCGATGATGAGGCCGTGCTCTACGTTGATTCCGTCCGGCATCGGCCACTGACGCGCCGCTGGACCTTGCCCGTGGACCCTTTCGACCTCCCCCGCCACTCGGAGGGGGCCGCGGCGGCCCTCCCGGGCCGCGGCCTGCCGCCCTATCTCGCCCGCATGATCGGCGTGGCGCCCCGCACCTTCTCCACACAGGTGTACGCCGCCCAATTCTGCTGGACCCGGAAGGACTTCCGCGGAGAGCTGGACTGGGCGCGCCGCGTCGCCCGCGAGTATCCGGAGGAGGCCGAGGGCTGGCTGCTGGAGGGCCACGCCCTTAGGCATCTCGGGAACCTGCCGGCGGCGCTCGGCGCCCTGCGTAAAAGCCTGCGCCGGGCCGGGCCGGCCAAGGCGCCGGTGGTCAAGCGGGAAATGGCCGCCGTCTACGCGGCCCAAGGCCGCGTCGAAGCGGCGCGGGCGCTGCTGCGCGAGGCGGATCCATCCTTCCCGCCCGACTCCCGGCCGGAATAAGGCCCGGATCTCGGGCGGCAGCCTGACGCAGCTCCGCGTTCTGCGCGACCACCCGCTCCAGGGCCGTCGTGAGCGTGTCGATGACGGCGTTGACCCGCTGGAGGGCCTTGGCCAGCTCCGGGTCGAGTCCCTCGGGGACTTGGACGCCCCAGCCGCCGTTGGCCAGCCGCCCGAGAGATAGGCGCAACTCCAGGCTCTGGATGCGCTGGTCGCGCGCCCGCACGCGGGCGGCCATCACCGCCGTGAAAAACGCCGCGACGTAGAAGAAGGCGAAGCGCAGCAGGAGGCCTTCCAGCGGCACCTCCGCCGCGGTCACGCCCTTGTTCCAGAGGGCGGCGTAGACCAGGCTCGACACCGTGCCGATCAGGAAGCTCTGCCCGACCCGGGTGAGCAGCCCGGACATGAACATGATGAGGAAATACATGAGGTAGAGGTCCTCGTCGAGGCCCTCGCTGAAATAGACCAAGGCCGAGACGACCGCCACGTCCCAGAGGAAGGCCGCCGCCTGCGCCTTCGCGGACTGAAGGACGGGGAGACGCCAGAACGCCGCGCTCGTGCCCAGGTAGGCCAATGCCAGGGCGAACGGCGCCGCGCGCAACGACTCCTCCTCTTGCCGGCTGTGCGCGAGAAGAAGGACGAGGGCCAGGAAAACGACGATCCTAAAAGAAAAAACGGTCCCTTTTTCGTCCAGGGTATACGTCCGCATGGCGTGTGGAAGTATGCCCCCTCAGCCTTGGCTTGTAAAGGTGGAATTTGTAACTCCCGGGCAATCTGCTACACTGGGCCGGATGAAGATCCGCGTTTTCGCGCTGACGGCGGCCCTCGCCGCGCTTGTCGCGGCGGCCTGCGACAAGAAGGCCTCTCGCGAGACGGCGTCCGCGCCGCCGCCCGCGGCCGCGGACGCGGCGCCGGACGTCTACAAGGTCCGCTTCTCCACGACCAAGGGCGACATGATCGTGGAGGTCCGCCGCGCCTGGGCCCCCCGCGGAGCCGACCGCTTTCACGCGCTGGTCCGCAGCGGCTTCTATGACGACACGGCCTTCTTCCGGGTCATCGACGGCTTCATGGCGCAGACCGGCATCCACGGCGACCCCGCCGTCGCGGCCCGCTGGCGCGGCGCCGCCATCCCCGACGACCCTCCAGCGGGCCAGTCCAACCGGCGCGGCATGGTCACCTTCGCCACCGCCGGTCCCGACACCCGCACCACCCAGATCTTCTTCAACTTCCGCGACAACTCCATGCTCGACGGCCAGGGCTTCGTCCCGTTCGGGAAGGTGATCGAGGGCGAGGGCGTCCTCGACAGTCTCTACCGCGGCTACGGCGAGGGCCTCCCCCTGGGATCCGGGCCCGAGCAGGGCCGCCTCCAAGCCGAGGGCAGCGCCTACCTCAAGGCGGAGTTCCCCAAGCTGGACTACACCAAGACCGCCCGGCTCGTCCCCTGAGCGCGTCCGAAGGATCGCGGCCTAGATGCTATGAGCCTTTCCTCGACGCATCTGTGCCGCGCCCGAAGGGTCGCGGCCTAGAGGAGCGTGTCAGGAGGTCGAGTCGCGGCCTTGGCCGCGAGCAGGTCGCTGAGGACCGCGGACGAGGGCGGCACGAAGGTCAGGGAGGCGCCGCTTTCCAAAGTCTTCTGCGTTTCCAAGGCCTCGAACATGGCCTCTAAAATATCGGGCTGAGCGCCGATCTCGCGCAGGGCCTGGCCGACGATCTTGGGACGCAGGGCGGCCGCCTCGGCAAAGGCCACTGCGGCCTGGCGCTGGGCGGTGCTGGCGATGATGTTGACCTGGTTCTCGCCGTCCTGCTTGATGGCGGCGGTGACCTGGCGCAGGCGGTTGACCACCTTCTCCTCGATCTGGCGGATCATGTTCGGGTCGCGGAGGTGCACCTTGCGGATGTAGACCGAGCCGAGCTTGTAGCCCCACTCGTGGCTCTTGGGCGAAACCTCGTCGCGCACGACCTTGCTCATCTCGTGGCGAGAGCCGAGCATGTCGGCGAGCTTCATGTTGGACAGGGAGCGCACGGTCGCGTTGCTCACGTTTGCCGCCAGGGAGCCGCGCGGGTCGGCGTTCTTGAAGAGATAGGCCGTGGGGTCGGAGACGTACATCTCGTACCAGATGCCGATGCCCATCGGCGCGCCTTCCTCGGAGTTGACCGGCTCGCTGCGCCGGTAGACCTGGTCCATGCGCATGTCGATGACGTAGCAGGTCCCGATCCAGTTGACGATGAGCGCGGCGGGGCCGAAGCGAAACCACAGGAAATGGAGCCCTGGCTCGGGAATCACGTCGAGCACGTTGCCGAAGAGCACGTAGACGCGCGTGGTGCCCTCCTGGACGATCGCGTAGAAGCCGAAGATCCGCAGGAAGCCCAGCAGGAACGGCACCCCGATGAGCCCCGTAAAGAAGGCGGCCAGGGCCGCCGCGGCAAACGGCGTGGCGAGAGCGTCCATCTCAGCGTCCCTCCCACTCGCGCGAGGCGAGGACGAACTGCTTGGCCCGGGAGAACAGCCCCAGGCGGACGTTGCGCAGGTAGGCGATCAGGGCGTTCCCGCCGCCTGCGCGCTTCAAGTCGGAGAGCTGGCGCGCCAGCGCGGTCAAGGGCTCGACCTCGGCCTGGGCCTTGAGCGTCTCGATCTCCACGGCGCGCCGGGACTGTACGATCTTCTGGTCCGCGGCGGCCTGGGCCAGGCTGATCTCCGAGGAGACCTGATTGTGGGCCGTGTTGATGGCGGCCAGAGCCGACTCCACCTCCCGGGGCGGGTCGATGCCGGTGATGAGCGAGGCGTCCAGCGCGATCCCGTAGCGCGCGACCGACGAACGGCCTTCCTGGTCCATGACGTCGTTGAGCGCGCGCAGGTTCTTGCGGATGTCGTTGATGGAGATGCCGCTCACGTCGGCCAGGCCCGGCGCCTGGGCCTGCGCCGCGGCGGAGGCGGGCGCCTCGAAGGTGGCGATCTTCTCGCGCAGGACCGAGACGAAGTAGCCCATGACGTGGACGATGGGCTGCTTGATGCCGAAGAGATAGGCGTAGAGGTTGCGTTCCGAGACCCGGTAGCGGATCTGCCCGGTCAGCCCGGTGTTGAGTTGGTCCTTGGTCACGGCCTCAAGCACGCTGCCGCCGTGGTTGGCGGCGGGAGTCTCGGGGTCGAAGGCGACGTTGACGCTCTGGACCGCGACGGAAACCTTGTAGACCCGCTCCCAGGGCCACTTGAAGTACGGGCCGCCGGGCGGGATCACGCGCACCTGGGGGCAGCGGTAGCGCTCGCGCTCCTCGCCCGAGAGCAGGGCGGCCAGCTCGGGGTCGTCCAGCGTGGTCTTGCCCTCGATGCGCAGGGCCCGGCCGAAGCGGGTCTTGACCGCGCGCTCGTTCTGGTCGACGGTGTAGAGGCCGGCGACAAGATAGACCAGCAGGAACCACGCCGTCAGACCGACGCAAATGCCGGCGATCGCGCTCATGCTTGTCTCCCTATTTATTGGCTGGCTGGACGAGCCGGACGCGCGTCATCGCGACGGGCTTGAGCGGCCGGTCCTGGCGGTCCCGGGGGACGCCGCCGATCCGGACGACGATCTCCAGGCCCGCGATGGCCTGACCAAAAACCGCGTGGCGATCGTCGAGGTGCGGAACCGGGCCGTGCGTGATGAAGAACTGGGAGCCGCCGGTGTCCGGTCCCGCGTTGGCCATGGAGACGACGCCGGCCTTGTCGTGGCGAAGCCGCGGGTGAAACTCGTCCGGGATCGTCCAGCCGGGACCGCCCCGGCCCGTGCCCGTGGGATCGCCGGTCTGGATCATGAACTTCGGGATCACGCGGTGGAAGACCACCCCGTCGTAGAAGCCCTTCGCGACGAGCTTGAGGAAGTTGGCGACGGTCCCGGGGGCTTCCTTCGGGAACAGCTCGACGGCGATCTCGCCGAGGGACGTCTCGATCACGGCCACGGGATTGTCGGTCTTGTGCCGGCGTTCGGTCATGGAGTCCCCTCGGGTCACGGCCTCTCGAAGCAGCGGCGGCAGCGGGCCTCGTACTGGTCGGCGGCGCCGACCTGGACGCGCCGGTGCCCGCCGTGCAGGCGCTGAGTGCGGTTGGCGCCGCCGCCGCAGCGCATGCAGACGGCGAGGTTTTTGGTCACGAACTCGGCCACGGCCAGCAGGCGGGCCGTGTTGGCGAAGGGCCGGCCGCGGTAGTCTTGGTCCAGGCCGGCGACGATCACGCGACGGCCCTGGTCGGCCAGACGCTGGCAGACCGCGACGATGCCGACGTCGAAGAACTGCGCCTCATCGATGCCGACGACCTGGACGTCCGGCGCGACCCGCGCCAGGATGTCCCGCGAGCGCGACACGGCAATCGAGGGAATCTTGAGCCGATCGTGCGAGACGATGTGGTCGCGCGCGTAGCGCGCGTCCAGCGAGGAATTGAAGACCTGGACCTTCTGGCGCGCGATGGCGGCCAGGCGCAGCCGGCGGATGAGCTCCTGGGTCTTGCCGGAGAACATGGAGCCGACCACGGCCTCGACCCAGCCTGCCCCGTCCTTGACCCGGTTCACCGGCGGCCCCGGTACTGCCTGGCGCAGTAGGTCCGCCAGCCGCCCGCGGCCTTGAGGGGCCGCCACCAGGCCGCGTTGGCCTGGTACCAGGCCACGGTCGCGCGCAGGCCGGACTCGAAGTCATGGACGTGCCTGAAGCCCAGGCGCCTCAGCTTGGCTCCGTCGAGCGCATAGCGCCGGTCGTGGCCCTTGCGGTCCTCGACCCGCGCGACCAGGGAGGCCGGCTTGCCCATGATCCTGAGGACTCGGCGGACAAGCTCCCGGTTCTCGCATGTGCGCGAGCCGCCGACGTTGTAGACCTCGCCGAGCGCGCCCTTCTCGAGCACGAGCAGGAGCGCCCGGGCGTGGTCGTCGACGTGCAGCCAGTCGCGCACCTGGCGGCCGTCGCCGTAGAGCGGGAAGGGCTTGTCCTCCAGGAAATTCGTGATCATCAGGGGCAGGGCCTTCTCGGGGTACTGGTAGGGACCGTAGTTGTTGGAGGCGCGCGTGATGATCGCGGGCGCGCGGTGCGTCGCGACGTAGGAGCGCACGAGCAGGTCCGAGGCGGCCTTGGACGCGGCGTAGGGGCTGTTGGGCTCCAGGAGGTCCGTCTCCTTGGAAAAGCCCTTGGGCACCGAGCCGTAGACCTCGTCGGTGGAGACGTGGAGGAAGCGGCGGACCTTGTGACGCAGGGCCGCGTCGAGAAGGACCTGGGTGCCGATCACGTTGGTCTTAAGGAACTGGGACGCGTCTAAAATAGATCGGTCCACGTGCGTCTCCGCCGCGAAGTGGACGACGAGCTCGCAGCCCTTCATGGCGCGGTCCACGGCGCGGACATCGGCGATGTCGCCCCGGAGCCAGCGATGGCGCGAGGCCGGCAGGCCCGCGGCGTTGGCGCGGTTGCCCGCGTAGGTCAGCGCGTCGAGATTGACGACCGCCCAGGATGGACGCACGGCCAGGACGCGGCGGATGAAGTTCGCGCCGATGAAGCCCAGCCCGCCCGTGACCAGGACCTTCACGCGCGGGTTTTGGCGAACCAGTCCCAGGTATCGCGCAAGCCCGGCTCGAAGGCGACGAGGGGCTTGTAGCCCAGCAGACGGCGCGCCTTGCGGTTGTCGGCCCAGGTCCGCCGCACGTCGCCGGAGCGCTTTGGGTGCAAGCGCCGCTCCAGCCGCCGGCCCAGGATGCGCTCCAGGACCCGAATCATGTCGAGAAGGGAGTGGGTGTCGTTGTTGGCGACGTTGAAGACCTCGCCCGCGGCCTTGGCCGCGGGGGCCTTGGCCGCGAGCAGGTTGGCCGAGACCACGTTGGCGACGTGCGTGAAGTCGCGCGACTGGCGCCCATCCCAGTGCACGTCGAGCGGGGCGCCGGCCCGGGCCTGCTCCATGAACTTCGGGATGACGGCGGAGTAGAGCGACTCGGGGTCCTGGCGCGGGCCGAAGACGTTGAAGTAGCGCAGGGAGACGGTCTCCAGGCCGAAGGACTTGGCCCAGACCACGCAGTAGTTCTCGGCGCAGAGCTTGCTGGCCGCGTAGGGCGAACGAGGCTGGGGCCGCAGGTCCTCGGCTTGGGGGACGACCCTGCCGCCGCCGTAAACCGAGCTGGAGGAGGCATAGACCAGGCGCCGGACGCCGGCGGCCTTGGCCGCGACGAGGAGGTTGAGCGTGCCGGTGGCGTTGGCCTCGTGCGAGGGCAGAGGCCGGTCCATGGACTTGGGCACCGAGCGGATGGCGGCCTGGTGCAGGACGTACGCCGCGCCCGCGCAGGCCCGGACGCAGTCCTCCGGCCGGGTCAGGTCGCCCTCGAGCAGCTCGAAGCGGCCGGAGACCGCCGCGAGCTTCTCCCGGCGGCCCGTGGACAGGTTGTCGAGGACGCGGACGCGCTCGCCCCGGCGAACGAGCTCCTCGACGATGTGGGAGCCGATGAAGCCCGCGCCCCCGGTCACCAGCCACAATGGTTTCGCCACTGAGGCGTGATCCTAGCAATTCCCGCTGGAGGGCGACAGGGGTTGCATCTTCGCGGGGACGGGGCTACAATCCGGGGATGCGCCGCGCGCGGGGCTTCACGCTCATCGAGCTGATGATCGTCGTGGCGATCATCGGCGTGCTGGCCGCGATCGTGACGCCCAAGTTCTCGCAGCTCGTGCGCAAGTCGCGCGAGGGGTCCTCCAAGGGCAACCTCAGCTCCATCCGCTCGGCGCTGGCCATCTACTACGGCGACCAAGAGGGGCTCTACCCCGCCAACATCGCCGTGCTGACGGCCGGGAGCAAATGGCTCAGCCACGTGCCGGACACGAAGACTCCGGACTACCACCCGGCCTCGCCGATGGAGACCGACGACCTCCCGTCCAACATCAGCGACGTGGGGGGCTGGCTCTACGACAACGACTCGACCGACGCCATGTACGGCCAGGTCATCGTCAACTGCACCCACACGGACTCCAAGGGCAGCGTGTGGAGCCTGTACTGAAGCGCTTCTATCGGGCAGGGCCGAATTAGGCTGTAAAGACAGTTATTTTTACAACATTTAATGTTTTAAATATAGTATTCTATATATCATAATAAATCAATGTTCGACAGAAAAATAGAAGACGACCTCATGGATTGGAAGCGACGGCATGATCGCAAGCCGCTCGTATTGCGGGGCGCCAGGCAGACGGGAAAAACGACTTTGGTCAGGAAATTCGCGGCGGGGTTCGAGACATTCGTCGAGCTCAATCTCGAAAAGGACAACATCAGGAGGATCTTCTCGGAAGTCAAAGACATAAAGAACGTCGTGCAAAGCATCGAGGGAATGACCAATCAGCGGGTCATCCCGGGCAAAACGCTTCTCTTCATCGACGAGATACAGAACTCCGTCTCCGCCATCAAACTTTTGCGTTTCTTCCATGAGGAAATGCCCGCGCTTCATGTCGTCTCCGCCGGTTCGCTCCTCGAAGTGCGGATGAAGACCGAAGGC
>JACQPJ010000002.1 GCA_016207605.1 Elusimicrobiota bacterium | reverse complement strand
TCTCGATGCCCAGCCACTTGGCGTTGGCGCCCGTGGCCACGATGAGCGCGTGCGCCAGGGCGGTCTTGCCCTCGGTCGTCTCGACCTTGAAGGGCCGGCGCGAGAGGTCGGCCTTGGCGACGTACTCGGCGACGATGGGCACGCCCAGGCGCTCGACCTGCTTCTGCATGCGCTCCATGAGCTCCGGGCCCAGGATGGGCTCCGGGAAACCCGGGAAGTTTTCCACGTCGGAGGTGATCATCAGCTGGCCGCCCATGGAGACTCCGCCGAAGATCATAGGCGCGAGGTTGGCGCGCGCGGCGTAGATGGCGGCCGTGTAGGCCGCCGCGCCGGAGCCGATGATGACGATATTCCTGGTTTCGTCCATGAGCGGCGCATTATAACATTTCATCCCCGGAGGTCCCTGGATTGCTAAAATCACAACGGATAAACTACGAAGACACCAAGACACAAAGTCGTTCTTAGTGTCTTTGTGGTTATAAATTTATGCCTGATATGATTTGGCTGTTGGGGGTGGAGTGCCACTGCCGGGTCGGAGCGCCGGCCGCGGAGCGGCGGCGAAAGCAGCGCCTGCTGGTGGATGTCGGTTTGGAGACGGACGTCGCGGCCGCGGCGGCGTCCGACGACGTCCGGAAAACCGCGGACTATCAGGCCGTCGAAGCGCTTGTCCGAGCGGAGGCCGAGGGGGGCGAACGGGCGCTCGTCGAGACCCTGGCCGAGCGCCTGGCCGCGCGCGTCCTGGCCGCCCAGCCCTTCGTTTCGGCCGTGACCATCCGCGCGCGCAAGGCCCCCGCGGCCATGCCGCGCACGCGCGAGGTCGTCGTCGAGATCCGGAGGACCCGTTGATCATCCGCAAGCTCTACCGCTTCGAGGCCGCCCACATCGTGCGCGACTGTTCCTCGGAGCGCTGCCGCCTCTCGCTCCACGGCCATTCCTTCCGCTGCGAGCTGCTCTTGACCGCCGACCGCCTCGACCGCGGCCAGATGGTCTATGACTTCGGCCTGCTCAAGGGCCTGGTCGGCGATTTCCTCGACGGGTTCGATCATGCCGTGCTGTTTTGGGAGCGCGAGGCGCCGGCGTTTCGGCGGGCGATGAAGACGCACTCCGCGCGCTGGGTCCAGCTTCCCGTCTCGCCCACCGCCGAGCAGCTCGCGCGGCTCATCTTCGTCGGCTGCCAGGCTTTCCTGGACGCCACGGACAAGGTCAACGGCGACCAGACTGCTCGCGTCCACTCCGTGATCCTGCACGAGACCGAGACCGGCTATGCTCAATGCTTCCGTGCGGACGTCGACGCCGCCCAAGACGCCATTGACCTTCGCCGCGTGATCTGGGCCGACGCGGTCAAGGCCGACTGGAAGGACCCAAAAATGTGGGACAAACTCGCCGCCGGCGGCCGCTTTAAGAATCCCAAGCCGCCGCGGCTCAAGCGATGAGGCGGCCGCCGTCGACCGTGAGCTCCGCGCCGGTGGTGTAGTCGGCGCTCTCGGCGAGAAAGACGCAGGCGCGCGCGACGGCGCCGGGCGAGCCCAGGCGCTTGAGCAGGGTCGCCTCGCGGATGAGCTCGCGTCTGGCCGCTCCCGTTCCTTCGGGGAGGAGCACGGGGCCGGGGAGCACGGCGTTGACGCGTATCCTCGGAGCCAGGGCCTTGGCCAGGGCCTTGTTCACGCAAAGCAGGGCGGCCTTGGACGCGCAGTAGGGCGCGTAGTCCGCGTAGGGGCGCAGGGCGGACCAGTCCGCGACGTTGAGGATGACGCCGCCGTCGCGGCGGCGCAAGTATGGCGCGCAGGCCTGGGCGAGAAAGAAGGGAGCCCGCGCGTTGACGGCCATGTGGCGGTCCCAGTCCGCGGGGACGGCGCGGCCCAACGGCGTCTTTTCGTAGACCGACGCGCAGTTGACCAGCACGTCGAGGCCTCCAAAGCGGCGCGCGACGGCCGCGGCCAGAAGGCGGGGCGTCCGGGGATCGGCCAAGTCGGCGCGGAACGCGGCGGCCTCGGCGCCGGAGGCCCTGCGCGCGGCCTGGGCGGCGGCGCGAGCCTGCGCGGCCGAGCGATGATAGTGGACGGCGAGGCGCGCGCCGCGTTCCGCGAAGGCGAGGGCGATCGCGCGGCCCACGCGCCGCCCCGCCCCGGTGACGAGCACGACCCGCCCGCGCAGGCTCACGAGGGGGTCGGCCCGGCGCGGCGGTCGGCCCAGGTGGCGTCCCCCGTCCGGATCACGGGCAGGGCCTGCTCCAGGGGAAACGAGAGCCGGACCGAGGTCCGTCCTTGCTCCCCGGAGACCACGAGCTCCCCGCCCAGGCGGTCCAGGAAGCGCCGCGCCGTGGACAGGCCCAGCCCCAGGCCGTGGGGGCCGGCGGCCACGAAGGGCTGGAAGAGGAGCGGGCGGACCGCCTCGGCGATTCCCCCGCCGTCGTCGGAGACCTCGATCTCGGCGCGGGTTCCGGCGCGGCGGGCGCGCACCCCGACGGCGCCGCCGCGCGCGGCGCAGGCCTCGACGGCGTTCTGCAGGACGGCCATCAGGGACAGCTCCACCCAGCGCGGGTCGACGCGGGAGAGCGCGATCTCGCCCTCGACGCGGACGCTCAAGCGCACGCCGTTCGGCGCGAAGCCATCCCGGACCTCCGCGGCGACTCGGCGGACGAGATCGCCGAGGTCCAGCGAGGCGGAAGACGCGGCCCGCGCGGCGGTGAGGGCGGATCGGTCGCCGAGCAGGCGCGCGAGCTTGCCGTTGAGCTCCCGGAGGGAGTGCCGCAGGCGCGAGAGCTTTTCGGCCAGCCGCGCGTCGTCCTTGGGCGCGCAGAGCGCGGCGGCGTCGGCGACGGCGCCGATCGTGATCATGTAGTCCCGGATCTGGAAGATCACGAAGGACAAGTGCTCCCCGACTTGGGCCGCGCGCAGGCGGCCCAGGGTCTTGCGCGCGCGGTCGGCCCCCTCCGCGCGCGCGGCGGGCAGCGCCGAGAGCTCGAGCGCGGCCGCCCCAGCCGCGGCGGCAAAAGCGGGAGCCAGCCCCGCTCCCATCCCCGAGGCCGCCGCCAGCCATGCCAGCAGGCCGAAGTCGCCCAGGGCCGCGGCCGCCAGGACGGCCCCCCTCCGAGCCGCCGCGTCCGCCGGCCGTCCGGACCAGGCCAGCGCCCCCTCCAGCAGGAGCGCGGCGGTGCAGGCGGCTGCGGGCCCGGCCAAGCCGGCGGCCGAGCCCCCTGGGCGCAGGGCCGCGGCGGCCAAGGCCGCCGCCAGGTTGAGCGCGCGGAAGGTCCAGAGGGCGGGCGTCATCGCCGGGTCATCCTATCATCCTCGGCTCGCTCCCGCAACCCGGTTGCGGTCGGCGGCGGCGATTCATAGAATGCCGCGGTGCGGCTGAGCTACGGGCTGGCCCTGGTCTTCGCCTTGTTCGGGGCCGTCGTTGCCGGGGGCCTGGACGCCTGGCAGGCGCGCACGGCGCGGCGCGAGGCGTACGCGCAGGCCGAGCGGCTCAGCGCGGTGACGCTGGAGGCGGTGCGCGCGCTGGTTCAGACTGAGGCGCGCCAGGGCCGATTCGGGGAGCTGGGGCGCGACTTCGAGGCGCTCGTGCGCCAGGCCGGCATCGCCACGATCGTGGTGCGCGACCGCCGCGGCCGGCGCCTGGTGGGGCGCTCCGACGATCCCGGGCTCATCGATCGGGAGCCGCGCCCCGGGCGACCGCTGTCCGCGGTCGACGACGGAATCTACGACGCGGAGATCGAGGCGAACCTGGGGCCCCGAGGCCGCGGCCGCGTGCAGGTGGGCTTTCGTACCGCCCCTCTGGAGCGGCGCCTGGCCCGCATTCGCGTCGAGGCCGTGCGCCTGGGGGCCACGGCTTTCCTGGCCCTGGCGGCGGCGGCCTGGCTGATCGGGCTCTTCGCGGGGGAGCGCATCGAGCGGGTCGTCTCGCGCCTGGAGGCGATGGCCGCCGATCCCGGGCGCTTCCGCCCCCTGCCGGCGGACGCGGGTGGCGGCGAGATCGCGCGCCTGACGGCGGCCTTCAACCGCCTCGGAGCCGAGCTCAAGGCCGAGACCGCGGCCCGGCGTCGGCTCGAGGCGGAGCGCGAGGAGCTCTCCGCCATGCTCGTCCACGACCTCAAGACCCCGCTGACGGTGATCCGCTCGGGGGTCTCGCTCCTGGCCGACGCCGCGCGCCGCCCGGACGGCGCGCGCGAGCACGCCCGCACTTTTGAGCTCCTGGAGTCGTCCACGGCGCGCCTCCAGCGCATGGTCGAGGACGTGCTCCAGCTCGCCAAGCTGGAGTCGGCCGCGGCGCTGGCGCGGCGCGAGCGCGCGGACCTGGCCGCCTTGGCCCGCGCCTGCGTCAAGGACTTCGCGCTGGTGGCGGCCGGCCGGCGGCAGGCGCTCGACCTGGACGTCGCCGGCGCGCCGCCCGTGCTCGGCGACCCCGCGCTCCTGCGCCGGGTCATGGACAACCTCGTGCACAACGCCGTCGAACACACCCCCGCGGGAGGGCGGATCGCCTTGCGCGTCTCGTCGCAAGACGGCGCCGCGCTCGTGGAGGTCAGCGACTCCGGTCCGGGCGTGCCCGAGGAGGCGAGGGCGGAGCTGTTCCGGAAGTTCTTCCAGCGCGACCTCAAGCGCCACGTCGGCAACGTGGGTCTGGGCCTGGCGCTCTGCGAGAAGGTCGTGCGCAGGCACGGCGGGACGATCGGCGTGGGGGACGCCGAGCCCCGGGGAGCGCGTTTTTTCTTTACGTTGCCCGCGGCGCCCGCGCTCGAGCCGGGCGCCGAGACCGCGCCAGAAGGCGGCGGACCACCCGCATCGGCAGTCCCGTGACGTTGTCGCGGTCGCCGACGATCCTCTCGACGAGCGGATCGGCGCGGTCCTGGACCGCGTAGGCGCCGGCCTTGTCCATGTGCTTGCCGATCAGGCGGCGCAGCGCCGCCTCGGGCAGGCGCCGCGCCTTGACGCGGCTGGCGGCGGCGCCCTTCAGCACGCGCCGTCCTCCCTCCCAGGCGAGCGCGACGCCGGTATGGACCGTCTGCCAGCGCCCGGAGAGCAGGCGCAGGATGCGCTCGGCGTCGGCTCGGTCGCGCGGCTTGCCGAGAATCTCCCCGGCGCACGTCACGATCGTGTCCGCCCCGAGGACGCGCGCGCCGGGCCGGCGCGCGGCCACCGCGCGCGCCTTGCGCGCCGCCAGCTCCATCACCAGCCGGCGCGGGTCCGTCTCGGCGCTCGACTCGTCCGCGCCGCTGGCCTCGACGCGAAAGCGCAGGCCGGCCGCGCGCAGGAGGGCGGCCCGCCGCGGCGAGGCCGAGGCGAGGATCAGCGGCGCGGCTTGGCCGTTTCTTGAAGAAGCCACGCGAGATAGGCTGCGGAGCCGCCGGCCGCGGGCAATGCCAGCAGTTCCGGGACTTCGTAGGGATGACGTCGGGCGATCCAGCGCTTGAGCGCGGCCAGGCGGGCCGCGCGGGTCTTGATCACGAGCAGAGCCTCGGCGTCGCGCCGTAGCCGCCCCTTCCAGCGGTAGTGCGAGACCGCCGCCGGCACGACGCTGACGCAGGCGGCCAGGCGGGCTTCGACCATCCCCCGGGCCAGGGCATCGGCCCGCCGGCCTCGCGGCGCGGAGACCAGCACGACCAATACCTTTTTATTTACCACGAAGACACAAAGTTTTATCGGTACGTGAGCGAGCCGATCACATGCACCTTGAGCATGTTGGAGGCCTTGTGCCGGGCCGTGCCGCCGGCCGTGATCAGCGTGATCTCCCCCGCTTTGACCAGGCCGTTCTTGAGCAGGATGCGCTCGCCGTAGGACAGCATCTCGTCGGTGGACTTGCCCAGGGGGCAGAGCATGGGCGTGACCCCCCAGTCGAGGGAGAGCCGCTGGTAGGTGGCTTTGAGCGGGGTCATGGCCACGATGGGGGCGCGCGGGCGGTACTTGGCCATGACGCGCGCCGACCAGCCGGTCATCGTGTAGACGATGACGAGCTTGGCGCCGGTCACCTCGCAGGCGTCGTGGCAGGCGCGGGCGAGGGCGTGCGCGAAGCCGGTGTCGGGCGTGTCCATGAGGCCCTGGGGGATGAGCTTGTAGCGGAAGGGCGAGGCCTCGGCCTGGCGGATGATGTCGGTCATGACGGCCACGGTCTCGACCGGATAGAGGCCGACCGCCGACTCCCCCGACAGCATGACCACGTCGGCGCCGTCGTAGATCGCGTTGGCCACGTCCGAGGCTTCCGCGCGCGTGGGCTGGGCGCGGCTGATCATGCTCTCCAGCATCTGGGTGGCCACGATCGAGAGCTTGCCCGAGGTGTTGGCCTTGCGCACCAGGGTCTTCTGGATGGCCGGCACCTGGGCCGCGGACAGCTCCACGGCTAGGTCCCCGCGCGCGATCATGATCCCGTCGGAGGCCTCCAGGATGGCGTCGATGCGGTCCAGGGCCAGGGGGTGCTCGATCTTGGCGATGAGCCCGATCTTGGCGCCGGCGCGCCGGATCAGGCCGCGCGCGCGGCGCACGTCCTTGGCGCTGCGCACGAAGGAGAGCGCGACGTGGTCGATGCCCAGCCGCAGGCCCTGCTCCAGGTCTTTGAGGTCCTTTGGAGTGAGCGCCGGCAGGTCGATGTCCGCCCCGGGCAGGTTGATGCCCTTGTGCTCCTTGAGGGAGCCTCCGACGAGGACCTCCGCGTCGACCCAGTCGGAGCCGGTCTTGACCACGGAGAGCACGAGGGCGCCGTCGTCGAGGCGGATTTCCAGCCCCTTGCGCACGGCCTGCGGGAGCCTGCGGAAGTTGGTCGGGATCTCCTGCGCCGTGCCGGGGATGTCGCGGGTGGTCAGGCGGACGCGCGCGCCTTTCTGGAGCTCGACGGGCTCGCCGTTGCGCAGGCGGCCGACGCGCAGGCGCGGGCCCTGCAGGTCCATGACGACGGCGCAGGAGCGGCGCGCCCGCCGGGCGGCCGAGCGGACGAGCGCGATGCGGCCCTGAAGCTCGGCGACGGAGGAATGCGAGCAGTTGAGGCGGACGGCGTCCACGCCGGCCTGGAACAAGGAGTGCAGGACCTCCGGCTTGGCCGACACCGGGCCGAGCGTGGCGAGAATCTTGGTCCGCTTGAGATCGACGGGTCGGCGCTTGGTCATGGGCGCGGGGAGGAGAGCATCCTTTTGAGATGGGGGCCGTCGGCCGGCGCGACGACGCCACGCTCGGTGACGATGGCGGTGACGAGCTCGTGCGGGGTGACGTCGAAGGCGAAGTGGCGCGCCCGGGCGCCGCGGGGCGCGATCGGAGAGCCGGCGACCTCCAGGACCTCGTCCTCGGAGCGCTCCTCGATCGGGATGCGCGCGCCCGTCGGGGTGCTGAGGTCGACCGTGGAGCTGGGGGCCGCGACGTAGAAGGGGATGCCGTGGTGGCGGGCGAGCACGGCCAGGCCGTAGGTGCCGATCTTGTTGCAGACGTCCGCGTTGGCCGCGATGCGGTCGGAGCCGACGACGACCGCGTCGACGCGTTCCGTCTTCATCAGGTGCGCGGCCATGTTGTCGGTGATCAGCGTGGCCGGCACTCCCGCGCGCATTAGCTCCCAGAGCGTCAGGCGGGAGCCTTGGAGGTAGGGTCGGGTTTCGCACGGGTAGACGTGCGCCACCCGGCCCGCCAGGAAGCCCGCGCGGATCACGCCCACGGCCGTGCCGATGCCCGCGGTCGCCAGCGCGCCGGCGTTGCAGTGGGTGAGCACGCGCGAGCCCTTCTTGAGGAGCCGCGCCCCCAGCCGCGCCATGCGCGCGTTGGCGGCCAGGTCCTCGCGGAAATAGTCCTCGGCCGCCGCGGCCAGTCGGCGGCCGAGGGTTCCTTCCGGCCCGGAGCGGGCGGCGACGAGCATCCGGTCCAGCGCGTGGGAGAGGTTGACCGCCGTGGGGCGGGCGGCGCGCAGGAGCGGCGCGGCCGCGAGGACGTCCCGGAGGCGGCCGCGGCGGGCGGCCAGCGCCAGGCCGAACGCCGCGGCGCAGCCGATGAGGGGCGCGCCGCGCAGGACCATGTCCCGCGTGGCCTTGGCCACGTCGCTCGCGGTCCGGCAGGTCACGTAGGCGACCTTGCGCGGCAGCAGACGCTGGTCGAGAACCAGGAGGCGGTCCCCCTTCCACAGGACGTGGCGGATGGGGTCTCGGTCCAGAGGCGTCGGTCTCGCCTTTAAGGGATCGACTCCATCACGCGCTTGAGCTGCTCCTCGGTCTTGCCGACGATCTCCACGGTCTTCTCGCGGCCGTTGGCGCCGCGCAGGATGCTGACCTTTTTGTTCGACACCTCGAAGAATTCCGCGAGATAGTCCTTGAGGGCGGCGTTGGTCTTCTCGTCCAGGGCCGGGGCGGCGACCTTCACCCGCAGGACGCTGCCGATGCGGCTGACGACCTCGTTTTCGGCGGCGTCGGGGATCACGCGCACTTTCACGATCATTCTGGGGCCTCCAGGGATGCAGGGCTCGTTTGCGAAAAGATCAGGGTTCCGACGCGGAGCATGTCCGCGCCCTCCTCGACGGCGATTTCGAAGTCACGGCTCATGCCCATGGAGAGGAGGCCTCCGGGCAGGTGCCGATCACGCAGTTCCCGCAGCCGTTGAAAGCTCGGGCGGACGGCTTCGAGGGGCTCGACGTCGGGCGCGATGCCCATGAGGCCCTCGACGCGCAGGCGCGAAAACTTTTTGAGCGCCGCGAGCAGCGTCGGCAGCGCGTCGGGCGAGACGCCCGACTGCGTTGCCCGCCCGGCCAGCTTCACTTGAGCCAGGACCGGCAGGATCCGGCTCGAGTCCCGCAGCGCCGCGTCGAGCGCGGCCGCGATTTTCTCGCTGTCCACCGAATCCACGGCGTCGAAGATTCGGGCCGCTTTGCCCGCCTTGTTGGTCTGCAGGTGGCCGATCAGGCGCCAGCGGACGCTCGCCGCGAGGCCGCCGAGCTCTTCTTGCCTGCGCTCGGCGTCCTGGACCCGGTTTTCCCCTACCTCGGCCACGAGGCCCGACGAGAGAAGCTCGCGGACCGACGCCAGCGGCGCGTGCTTCACCGCCGCCACCAGCCGGACCGCGCCGGGGTCGCGACCGGCGCGCAAAGCCGCCGCGCGCACGCGATAGCGTATTTTTTTCAGGTTGTCAATGAGCACCGGACGATACATTATACCACAGAATGGCGCTCTCCTGACCAATGCGGGAGTGGGATCGTCAGGGGTGCGGGGAGACGAAGAAAGCCCCCGGCCCTTGCGAGCCGGGGGCTGATTGCGTCTTCCTAAAAAGACCGGCGCTGGCGCCGGTCTTTTTAAGCGCTTAGTACATGTCGCCGCCGTGGCCGCCGCCGGCCGCCGGGGCTTCCTTCTTCTCCGGAATGTCGGAGACGAGGACCTCGGTGGTCAGGATGGTGCCCACGATGGACACGGCGTTCTCGAGCGCGGTGCGGGTGACCTTGAGCGGGTCCACCACGCCGGCCTTGAGCAGGTCCACGTACTCGCCCGTGGCCGCGTTGAGCCCCACGCCGTTGGCCGAGGCCAGGACCTTCTGCACGACGACCGACGGCTCGAAGCCCGAGTTCTCGGCGATCTGGCGGATCGGAGACTGCAGCGAGCGGCGCACGATCTGCCCGCCCGTGGTCTCGTCCTCGTCGTCGCCCTTGAACTTGTCCAAGGCCTCGCCCGCGCGCAGCAGCGCGACGCCGCCGCCCGGGATCATGCCTTCCTCGACGCCCGCGCGGGTCGCGTTGGAGGCGTCCTCGACCTTGGCCTTCTTGGCCTTCATCTCGGTCTCGGTCGCCGCGCCCACGTTGATGACCGCCACGCCGCCGGAGAGCTTGGCCAGCCGCTCCTGCAGCTTCTCGCGGTCGTAGTCGGACGTCGTCTCCTCGATCTGCTTGCGGATGGAGTCCGCGCGCTTCTTGATCTCGGACTTGTCGCCCGCGCCGTTGACGATGGTCGTGTTGTCCTTGTCGATGACCACCCGCTTGGCCTTGCCCAGCATGTCCAGGCTGGCCTTGTCGATCTTGTGGCCGAGCTCCTCGCTGATGACGTCCCCGCCCGTGAGGACGGCGATGTCCTGCAGCATCTCCTTGCGGCGGTCGCCGAACCCGGGAGCCTTGACCGCGGCGCACTTCAGCGTGCCGCGCAGCTTGTTGACCACAAGCGTGGCCAGGGCCTCGCCCTCGACGTCCTCGGCGATGATGAGGAACGGCTTGCCCGTCTGGACGATCTTCTCGAGCAGGGGCAGGATGACGTTCATCGCCGCGATCTTCTTGTCGGTGACGATGAGCGAGCAGTCCTCGAGCACCGCCTCCATGCGCTCGCTGTCGGTGACGAAGTAGGGCGAGACGTAGCCGCGGTCGAACTGCATGCCTTCCACGACCTCGAGCGTGGTCTCGGCCGACTTGCCCTCCTCGACGGTGATGACGCCCTCGTGGCCGACCTTCTCCATGGCCTGGGCGATCATGTTGCCGATCTCGACGTCGTTGGCGGAGATGGTCGCGACCTGCGCCTTCTCCTCCTTGGTCTTGACCGGCTTGGTGCTCTTCTTGAGCTCCTTGACGACGAGCTCGGCGGCCTTGTGCATGCCGCGCTGGATGGACTTGGCGTTGGCGCCGGCCGTGATGTTGCGGAAGCCCTCGGCGAGGAGCGACTGCGTCAGCACGATCGCGGTGGTGGTGCCGTCTCCCGCGTTGTCGTTGGTCTTGGTGGCGACTTCCTTGACGAGCTGGGCCCCCATGTTCTCGTAGGGGTCCTGGAGCTCGATCTCCTTGGCGATCGTGACGCCGTCGTCGACGATCGCGGGCGAGCCGAACTTCTTTTCGAGGACCACCGAGCGGCCCTTGGGGCCGAGGGTGATCTTCGTGGCGTTGGCGAGCTTGTCGACGCCGTCCTTCATCTTGCGGCGGGCGTCGTCGCTGAACAGAATCTGCTTGGCCATCTGAGTTTATTCCTCCTTAAAGAACAGTCTTACTTCAAGATCCCGAGGATGTCGTCCTGATGCATGATCAGGTGCTCCTCGTCGTCGATCTTGATCTCGTTGCCCGAGTACTTGCCGTAGAGGATCTTGTCGCCGGGCCTGACGTCCATGGGCAGGATCTTGCCGTCCTCGGTCGTCTTGCCCTTTCCGCACGCCACGACCAGGCCTTCCTGCGGCTTTTCTTTCGCGCTGTCCGGGATGATGATCCCGCCGCGCTTGGTCTCCTTCTGCTCCGCGGGCTTGACGAGCACGCGGTCGCCGAGAGGCTGGATCTTGACTTTCGTCAGCGTCGCTTCGGCCATCGTGAACTACCTCCGTGAGTGATGTCTTGCGGCGTCCGGCGCGAATGCTGGCACTCGCGCCCAATCATTGCCAGGATTCTAGCATGACGCGCGAAAGCTGTCAATCAATAATGTCGAGTGCCAGCATCGGCGCCCGCGGGACGCGGGCGCCGCCGCGTCAGCGCGGCGGTTCGGGGGAAGGACCGGAACGGCGCTTGTCCAGAAGCTCGCGCAGCTCCCGGCTCAAGGACTGGAGGTCCTGCTCCGAATGCCGGGCTTCAACGAGGGACTCTTCGGCTTGAGCGCGCCGCTCGCGCTCCCGGCGCGCTTGGGCGTCGCGCGCGGCGGCCCGTTCCGTCAGGGTCTGGGCCTCGGCCTTGGCGGCTTCGAGCTCGCGGGACAGGCGCTCGCGCTCGCGGACGCAGGCCTGGAGACGCGACTCGGCATCCCGGGCCGTTTCCTCGCGGGCGGCGTCAGCGTCGGCCAGGCGGCGCTCGAACTCCGCGGCCAGGCGCTCCAGCGCCGCGACGCGCGCGCGCAAGGCCGTTTTCTCGGGGTCCGGCGGGAGCCGTCGCGGCGGCGGAGCCGGGGAGGCAGCGGGGGCGGCGGGAGCGGGCCCGGGCCGCGGCGAAGCCGGGAGCGCTTCAGACGGGAGTTCTGGTTTGGGGTAGCCCTGCCAGCGGAGATCGCCCAGCCAATCGGGGTCCTGTGTCGCCATCGCGGAATAAGGATAGGTCCCGCTTGTTAAATTTTCAAGTCTTAGGGCCTGTCAAACAATAACCCTTAGGCTTGACGCATGAAGAGGAGTTCGCTACATTGAATCGGATGCCTGGAGCCCTGATCCTCGTGGTGGACGACGAGCACGACTTCCGCGTCATCGCCCGCCATGTCCTGGAGCGGGGCGGCTACCGGGTCGAGACCGCCTCCGACGGCGAGGAGGCTTTGCGGCGCTTCGACGCGCTCCGGCCGGACCTGGTCGTTCTCGACGGCCACCTGCCCGACCTGGACGGCTTCGAGGTCTGCCGGCGCCTGCGCGCGCGTCCTTCCGGCGCCAAGGTTCCCATTCTTCTGTGCACCGTCCGCTCCGCGCTCTCGACCGTGGCCGAGGGGCTGGCGGCGGGCGCCGACGGCTACGTGCTCAAGCCCTTCGAGATGGAGGAGCTCCTGGCGCGCGTCGCCGCGGCCCTCAAGGGCGGCGGCGCCCGCCCGTGAACGAGCGCGTCGCCGTCATCGACGACGACGAGGATTTCCTGGAGCTTCTGGCGCGCGTCCTGGGCAAGGCCGGCTACAAAGTCAAGACCTACCCCGCTCCCGGGCGTTTTCTAGACGCCGCGGCCAAGGAGGTCCCCGATCTCTGCCTGCTGGACATGCAGCTTCCGGGCATGGACGGCCGCGATCTCATCCGCGTCCTGCGCGCCAATCCCCAGACCAGGCGCCTGATCATCGTCGCCATGTCCGCCGTGGCCGTTTCCCCCGAGGACGCGGTCCGCGGGTTGGAGGAGGGCGCCGACGAGTACCTGCGCAAGCCCATGGAGCTCGGGTTCATGCTCGTGCGCGTGCGCGGCCTGCTGGACCGGGCCCGGCCGCCGGCGCCGCCTCCCGCGCCCGTCCTGCGCTGGGGCGCTTTGTCGGTCCATCCGGAGGAGCACCGCGTCGCGCTCGACGGCAAGGACGTTCCGCTCACGCGCCTGGAGTTCGGCCTGCTCAGCGCCTTCCTGCGCCAGCCCAACCGCGTCCTGCCGCGGGTCTGGCTTTTAGAAAACGTCTGGGGCTCGTCCCCCCCGTCCGGGACGCGGACGGTGGACAAGCACGTGGAGTCCTTGCGCCGCAACCTGCCCGCCTTCGGCCGTCGTCTGGAAACCGTGGTGGGCGTCGGATACCTGTTTCGGCCGTAGCCGCCGCCGTTTTTCGCAGACGCGCAACAAGAATTTCGCACCGTTGAGCTAAACTGACGCCCAATGCGGGCACTATTAAGAGGATTTATATATCCTCGGGCGCGCTTACTAATGGCCCTGGCGGCCGCGTCCCTCGCCCTCCCGGTTCCCGTCCGCGCGATCACCTGCTCCACCACCAAGATCGTCAAGCAGGCCGGCGGCGGCGACTGCACCACGATCCAGTCCTGCGTCAACGGCATCCCCACCCCGCTGGTCGGCGACTACTGCATCGACGTGCAGGACAACGCCACCTATGCCGAGCAAGTCACCGTCCGCAACATCGCCAACGCCGGCTACCAGATCGTCATCGGCAGCAGCACCGCCAACTTCCGGCCCGCGCTCAACCCCCCGGGCGCCTCGGCTGCGGCCTTCCTGATCGCCAACGCCAGCGTCACGATCTTCAACCTGGACGTCAAGCCGGCCAACGTCATCACCTACGGCGTCCAGATCTCCTCGGCCTACGTCACGATCAGCTCGGTCAACATCCAGGACGCCGGCGGCAAGATCAACACGGCGGGCATCTATGTCTCCAGCTGGAACACGGTGTCCTACACGAGCGTGACGGTCAACGCCGCCCACGGCTTCTGGCTGCCGGGCAGCACGATGACGGCGATCTCCTACTCCTCGGCGGTCAACAACTCCACCACCCAGCACGCCTTCTACCTCAACGGCGCCTCCTCCAACACCTTCACCGCCGTCCTGGCCAGCAACACCGCGGCCGGGCGGGCCATGAGCCTGGACAAGTCCGCCAACTACAACACGATCTCCCTGAGCACGATGTCCGGTCCCGGCGCCAGCGGCGGGGTCTACTTGAACACCGCGTCCTCCAACACGTTCACGGGGAGCTATTTCGACGGCCGGCAGAACCGGGCCCTCTATTTCGACTCGGGCGCCACTTATAATACCGTCAGCAGGAGCACGACGACGTTTAACACCGGCGGCAGCACCTACGGGATATGGTTTAACGACAACAACGTCAGCTACAACACGATCACGCAAAGCTGGCTGTTCTCCGACAGCCGCAACGTCCTTTTCAATTCGGGCGCCCACCACAACACGATCAGCCTGAGCACGGTGTCCAACTCCGGAGGGTCCGGCTCCGATAGCGCCGTTTTCTTCAGCGGCACTAACACCTCTTCGAACACCGTCACGCAAAGCTATCTGTGGGGGGCCACGGGCACCGGCGTCAAGTTCGACAGCGGCGCTTCCTACAACACGGTCAGCCAAAGCACGGTCGCCAACAACTCGAGCTTCTCGCCCGACTACACCGTGCTGTTCCAAGGCGGGTCCGGCAGTCAACGCGCCAAGTACAACACGGTCTCCGGCAGCTTCATCGCCAGCTACAATGCCAGCGGCAAGGGAGTCCTGTTCAACGGCACCGGCAACACCCTCACCCTCAGCACCGTCACCGCCTTGGCGGCCGGCCTGGGTGCGGTGTACGCCAGCAACACGTCCTCGTCCACGATTTCGCAGAGCTACATCTACAATTCCGCCGGCTACGGCCTGTGGCTCGACGCGGGGTCCAGCTACACGGCCGTCAGCCAAAGCACGGTGGCCGGCGGGGCCGCGGGGCAGGCGGCGCTCTACGTCAGCGGCTCCTCGGGCAACGTCCTCACGCAGTCGCTGATCTGGAACCTCTCCGGTCCCGCGGCGCTGTTCACGGGCGTGGGCGCCAGCCTCAACACGGTCAGCTTCAGCACGATGAACGGAACGAACAGCTACGGCCTGTTCCTGGACAAGACCTCCTCGAACACGATCTGGAACTCCCATGTCCAGGGCTCCACGGCCGCGATCGTGTCGGGCTCGACGGGCGCGACGATCAACGCCAGCGTCCTGGTGGGCACCAACACTTCGGGGAGCGGCGTCTGGGTGAGCAGCGGCGTCAACCTGTTCATATCCTCCAACACGATCACGGGCGGCACGAACGGCGCGGGCGCTTACCTGGATATCAACAACCGCGGCCTTCTGACGCTCTCGACCAACACGATCAACGCGGGCCCCCAGTACGGCCTGTACGTCGCCACGCAGGCCGCCGGCACGGCCCTGTGGGTGACCTCCAACACGATCGTGCCGACCGTCACCAGCGCGCGCAACACCTACGGCATCTACCTCAACGGCCTGACGTCGGGCGCGACGATCCAGAACAACGCGGTCGTCTACCGCACGTCGGGCTCGATGGGCGTCAACTCGACCTGGGCCCTCTACGCCCAAAGCGTCTCGGGCCTCAACGTTGACCACAACCGCTTCAGCAACCCGGGCACGATCACGGGCGGCGTCTACAACGGCGTGGCGTTCAGCGGCGCGGCGAACACGGCCTTCAAGTTCAACGACGTCAACTCGACGGGCACGGGGCTGACCAACGCCTACCTGCTGCAGCTGAGCGTATCCAGCGTGACGATCAAGAACAACGTGTTTCTGGCCTCGATGACGGTGACGGGCTCGTCGGCCTCGCTGACGGCCGACGCCGCGTCGGGCTTCAACGGGGCCAACGGGAGCAACTACAACGACTGGTACAGCTCGAACACGGCCAACACCTTCATCTGGGGCGGCCAGGCTTACGCGTTCTCCAACGGCTGGACGGGCCAGGACGCCAACTCGATCGCGTCCAACCCGCTGTGGTTCAACCCCGTCGGCGGCGTGGAGGACTTCCATCCCAAGTCGGTGCAGGGCCGCTATAACCCGGCGACGCAGGCGTTCGTGCCGGACGGCGCGACCTCGGCCACGGTCGACGCGGGCGACCCGACGGAGGCGTACGCGCTTGAGCCCTCGCCCAACGGCAGCCGGGCGAACATGGGCTCCTACGGCAACACGGCCCAGGCGTCGGAGTCCAACGTGGCCGGCTGCTCGACCCAACTGACGGTGAGCCAGGCCAACGGCCCCTACACCACGATCCAGGGCGCCGTGAACGCCATCCCGGCCTCCCTGACGGGCTACACCTGCGTGGTGATCCAGGACGGGGCGACCTACGCCGAGCAGGTGACGGTGCAGGGCTTCACGAACAACGGCTCCTCGATCACGATCCGGGCGGACCCGGCGACCGGCCTGACGCCGGCGGTCAATCCCCCCGCCAACTCGACGGCGGCCTTCCACATCCTGCAGGGGTCGGTGAACGTGATCGGCATCAACATCGCGCCCAGCAATGCGGTGACGTACGGCATTCAGGCCTCATCCAACTGGGTGACGATCAGCTCGGTCAACGTCCAGGACGCGGGCGGCAAGATCTCCCTGGCGGGCATCGCGCTCTCCAGCAGCAGCGCCGTGCTCTCTTACTCAAGCGTCACGGTGACGACGGCGCACGGCCTGCGGGTCGCCGGGAATTGGAATACCGTCTTTGAGAGCTCGGCGCAGGCGAATTCGGCCAGCCTTTACGCCCTGTATTTGCAGGCGGCGTCCTCCAACACGTTCACCGTGTTCTTTGCGAGCAACTCCGCCGGCTGGGTCGTCGATCTTGACGGCAGCAGCACCCAAAACTCGCTCAGCTCCATGACGGCGTTCGGGCTGAGCGGCGTCGGCGGCACGGCCAATACCGTGGCGAAGAGCTATCTCTATGGAACGAATATCGCCCTTGATTTTTCGGGCACTCTCAACACGATCAGTCTGAGCACAATAACGGGCAATATCAATAGCTATGCTGCCTATGGGAATGTCGGATCGTCCGTAGCCCTGACCCAAGATTACATCTACAACGCGGGGACCGGATATGGCCTCTATCTCAACACGAATATCGGATACACCACGATCAGTCAAAGCACTATTACCAGCGGCGGCGGCCCCGCTGTTTTCTTAGGTCATAACGGCGGCACGTTCGGCCACACGACGATCTCCGGGTCCTTCATCTCCGGTTTGGGCGGACAGGGCATCGCCGTGAACGGCAGTTCCCCTTACAACACCATCCGTCAGAGCACGATCACGGGCACCAATCACGCCCTCGGCATAGTCTCCTCCTCCACCACCATCGTGGATTGCTACCTCCAAGCGTCGACGGCCGTGTACATAAGCGGTTCGACTGGCACCGTGATCGGCGGCAGCGTGCTGGTGGGGACCAACACGACGGGCAGCGGCGTGTGGCTGGCCGGAGGCAGCGTCAACCTGACCTTGACCTCCAACACCATCACGGGCGGGACCAACGGCTCCGGCGTCCTTCTCGACGCCAACAACAGCGG
>JACQPJ010000016.1 GCA_016207605.1 Elusimicrobiota bacterium | reverse complement strand
GCCCCGCCGAGCTCGCCGCCGCGCTGAAGCGCCGCGCCCGCGAGGAGGGCGCCGACCTCGTCGGCATCGCCGCCGCCGCGTCCTCCCCCGACGCCGCCGCCTACGACGCCTGGGTCGCGGCCGGCCGCCACGGCTCGATGGAGTACATGATCCGCAACGCGGCTTCGCGCCGCGACATCCGCGCCTGGATGCCGGAGGCGCGCAGCGTGCTGATGTGCGGCTTTTCCTACGGCGACCCGGCGCGGCGGCCCGGTCCCAAGCCCGGGCACGGCCGCTTGGCGCGCTACGCCGTGCGGCCGGACTACCACGAACCCCTGCGCCGGCGCATGGAGGCGGTGCGCAACTGGCTTCAGGCCGCGGTCCCGGGCGCGCGCGGCGCCGCCTTCTGCGACATGAGCCCGATTTTGGAGCGCTCTTATGCGTCGCAGGCCGGCCTGGGCTGGCAGGGCAAAAACACGCTGCTGATCGGCCCTCGCCTGGGCTCTTATTTTTTTCTCGCCGGATTGGCCGTCAATCTGGAGCTGCCTCCGGACTCCCCCGAGCCGGACCATTGCGGAACCTGCCGGCGCTGCCTCGACGCCTGCCCCACCGACGCCTTTCCCACGGAGCGCGTCCTGGACGCCTCGAAATGCGTCGCCTACTTCAACATCGAGAGCAAGGAGCCCGTTCCCGAGGGCCTTCGCGCCGACATGGGCGACTGGGTGTACGGCTGCGACGTCTGCCAAGAGGTCTGCCCGTGGAACCGCTTCGAAAAGCCCGCCCGGGCGCTCCCCCCGCCGCGAATTCCCACGGAGATCCCCTTGGAGGAGCTGGCGGGACCCGGCTCGGCCGGGCTGCGCGCGCGGATGAAAGGCCTGCCCGTCACGCGCTCGGTGCGCCGGCGCCTGACCCGCAGCGCGCTCACGGCCATGGGAAACTCCGGCGAGCCGCGCTTCAGGCCGATCCTGGAAGCGCAAGCGCGCGGCGCCGACCCCTTGGCCGCCGACGCCGCGGCCTGGGCTTTGCGGCGTTTGCCCGCCGCCGGCCCGATTGATAAACTGAGCGAGGAATGATCCGACGCGCGCCCCAAGCCGTTCTGATCGGGCTCCTCGCCCTCGCCGCCGCGGCGCGCGCCGGCGCGGAGGACGGCGGCGGCCCGGACGTCGCCCCGCCGCGCGAGTTCCCCAAGGCCGTCCGCGAGGCGCCCCGCCAGGAGGAAGCGCCGCTGGCCGCGCGCTGGATGATCCGCCCCCTGCGCCGCGGCATGTTCATCCGCCTGCCCGTCGTGGACACGGATCCCAACCGCGGCGTCACCTACGGCGTCATGCCCATCTGGGTCCTGCAAGGCAAGGACGACGACCGCATCCGCCACATCCACGCGCCGTCGCTGACCTTCAACCGGTACTTCAGGCTCAACTCCACCTACCGCTACTACTACTACCCGGCTGAGGATGCCGCCCTGGTCGCGCGCGCCTCCCGCTCCAAGTACGAACGCGAGGTCCTGCTTCAATATGAGGACCGCAGCGCGCTCGGCAGCGACAAGGACGTCTTCCTGCGCGTCCAGAACGACACCGACGCCGGCCAGCGCTTCTTCGGCTTCGGCCCGGACTCCCCCCGATCGGGCGAGGCCAACTACAAGGCGGACTCCTGGCAGTACCGCTGGGGCCTGGGCACGCCCCTGGCCGAGGGTTCCCCCCTGCACGCCCGCCTCTCCCAGCACTACCAGGCCGACCGCATCCTGGACGGACCCGTTCCCAATCTGACCCAATTCCGCGTCCTCTATCCCCGGCAGTTCGCGGACGGCCGCCAGCAGGCCAACGAGACCCGGCTCACCCTCGACTACGACACCCGCGACCACGGCGCGACCACGACGCGGGGACAGCTTGTCGCCGTCTATGCCGAGGCCTCCCTGCGCGGCTTCATGAGCTCCTACGACTACGAGCGCTACGGCCTCGACGCCCGCTGTTTCCGCCCCCACGGCAAGGGCCGCGTCTTCGCCGCGCAGGCCAAATACGACCAGGTCCTGGGCCCCACGCCTCCCTTCTGGCTCCTGTCGCCGCTGGGCGGCAAGTACTCCCTGCGCGCCTACGGCGACGGCCGCTACGTGGACCGCGGGGCCGCCTCGCTCAACGTCGAGGAGCGCTTCACGGTAGCGGAGACCCGGACAGCGGGCGTCACGACCGAGTTCCAGCTCGCCCCCTTCGCGGGCGTGGGGGCCGTCTTCGACAACCCCCGCATCGCCTCGACGCGCTTCCTGCGCCCCGTGATCGGCGGGGCCGTGCGGGCCGTGGCCAGGCCGCAGGTCGTGGGCTCCATGGATTTCGGCGTCGGCCGCGAGGGCCTCGCCATCTTCATGGACATCAACTACTCGTTCTGACGCCGCGCGCGCCGCGCCAAGCCCGTCCTATCGTCGTCTTGGCGGGGACGGACGGGATTGACCCGTCCTCGGGGTTTTGGCGCGGCCCGGGCGCTCCCGCGCCAAAACACGCCCCGCCAAGACGACGATAGGACGGGCCCTCAGACTGCAAGGAGGCGCGCACGGTGGCCTCGCTTTATCATCCCAACATCGTGGAGATCCACTCGGTGCACGAGGACGGGGGACCCGTCTACATGGCGCCCGAGCAGGCGCCGGGGCTCAACCCCCAGCCCGTCCCGGCGTAAAGACCGCGCGCCTACCTGGCAGGTGCGGCGACGGCGTTGAACTTCTTGTTGGCGAAGTCCAGCCAAAAAGCCGTCTGCGCCACAACATCCTTCGTCGGGCTTCAATTTCTTCAGCGCCTTCATGAAGACCTGAATCGTCTCGCACATCAAGCCCAGCCGGTTGAGCCGCGCGAAGTTCGACAGAATATGCGTCGAGTCCAGCCGCTGCCGCTTCACGTCAATTCCCAGCCCCGCGATCAATTCATCCGTCACGTGCCGAAACACCAGCCTCCCTTTCTCGCTGGCGATCAACTTCACGCGAAAGCTGTGCAACGTCTTCTGACACAGATGTAATTCCCGCGACGAGCAATCAAAGGCATAGTGCCAACGCAGATCAAAATCCAGCGCGGCCAGCGCTTCCTCGTCCGTCAGGTCGCTCATCTCTTTCAAGATCAGCGTGCCCAGCACCAGAGCCACGGGCCGGTTCGGACGTCCGGTCACCGCGTCGAATAATTCCGCGAACTCCGGTTCGGCGCGTAAAAGTATTGGCAATGCCCGGCTGCGAAATGGCCCCGCCCAGCTTTTCTCGCAGGCGCTCTGCTTCTCGGACGACATCAGGCTGTTCACGGCGAATAAATCGCGTTGCGCGTCACTACGTTTGAACATCGCTGGACCTCCAGGGTACCTGGAGAATTTGGCAGAACGCGAAAAGAGGGGTGGGACTTTTTACGAGAGAATCAGTTCTTCCGTTTCTTGAGCTTCCCAGCCCACCTTCCTCAAAAAAGTCCTGAATCGTCTCGGCAAGTCTTTTGGCCTGCTGGGCCATCAACGCCAGAAGTTCGCTGGTCTCTTATGGCGAAGCGGTTTTCAACAGAGCCGCGGCGCTTTTGAGGGAAGCGCATTTCGAGCCGACGTCGTGGACCAGCGTCATGCCGGCTGAAGCCAGGGCGGTTCCTTCCCGATGACGTCCCGGATGCATGCCGCCGGCCTCAAATTGGCCGCTGAATGGCCCGTGGTGAGATATATCTCGGTGAAGCCACACTCGTTGATCCGAAGGGCCTCCTCGGTGCCCTTTGAGCCGTTGCCCAGCTCCTGATCCAGGTAGATCGGGGTGCGCGGATCGACCTCGCCGGCCTCGGCCAGGAACTCCGGGACTCCGGGGTAGTCACGGAGAGTCTTCCCCGCGCGGGAGGCGGCCGTGCGCCAGTTAAGGCGCACGAGGGGATCGTCGTCGATTAGCACGGCGTCGCAGGAGGCGCGCGGTCCCGGGCGGCCGGCCTTCGCCGCCGCCTCCCGACCGGCCCGCTGCTCTATGCGCACGCTGCCGATCATAAACTTGGGCAGCATCAAAGTTCCTGATTCCTGGACGAGCCGCTGGAGACGCGGCTCGTTGAAGTAGCTAGTGACCAGCACGGCGCGGCGCGCGAGCTTGTGGCTGACGATCAGGTCTAGGCCGGTGACCGGACTCCCGCAAATCTCGTAGTCGAAGATATACCGGGTTGTCTCTGGCGGGAACCGGGAAACTTCGAACTGCTCGGGATCGGTGAGCGCGACCACCCCCTCCTCACCCAGGCGCTGCTTCCAGAGCAGGCGGACGCTCGGGTCGTCGTCGAGCACCACGACGGTCAGGGCGTCGGAGAGGTCGATGGCCTGGGCGCACCACTGCGGGGGTCTGGCCGAGGGCATGTCTAGCGTCACCTTCGTCCCCGCGCCCGGGGCGGACTGGATGTCGAGGCTGCCCCCGGCCCTGGCCAGCATGGCCTTTGCGTGGTGGAGGCCGAGGCCGATGCCGCCGGCCTTCTCATAGGAGCCCCCGGCGACCCGGAGTTTCTCAAGCACCTCGGGCGCGATCCCTTTGCCGTCGTCTTTCACCTGGACGCGAACGCGGTCCGCAGCGCAGCGCGCCGAGATCACGATGACGCCCCCTGGCTGGCCCTTTAGCGCCTCGATGGCGTTATTGAGCAGGTTCGACAGGACCCGCGAGAGCTCCGTAGCCGAAACCGGCACGCGGGCGGCGCCGAGGTCCTCCGGCAGATCGCGGCGGATTTCGATCCCGGCACGCTCGCCCAGGAGGGCTGTCTTCTCGGCGACGATCGAGTCGATGACCGGCGCGACAAAGCTGAACGGCTCAGGGTCCGCCACGTCCCCGCCCGTGAAGCGGGCGAGCAGACCGTTGGCGATGTTCTCAATGCGGCTCGACGCCGCGGTCACCAGGCGCCGCTGCGGCTCTTCGAGGCCGTGGAACGAGCCGATGGCGCCCTTAAGAGCCACCAGCGGAGAGCGGATATCATGCGCGACCTGGGCCGCCAGCTCGCCGAGCGCGCGGTGCTTCTCCATCTCCACGAGGGCGGACAGGTAGGGCCGCAGTATCACGCGGTGCGAGACGGCCAGCCAAGCGAGCCAGAGCAGGACCACCATAGCGATCGGGGTGATGAAGACCTTGAGGGCGAAGCCGACCCGCCCGCCGTGATAGAACTCGTAGGGGTCCGAAAGCGCCGCGTACAGATAGCCCTTATGCACCGCCCCGATGTACAGGGGCACCATGTAACGGTAGCGCCCCGAGGCCGGGTCGAACCGCAGCGCTGGACGCATCGGCCCGGCCCGGAACCGGGGGATCTCGCGCCTCAAGGTGTCCGGAACCTGGCAGTCGACGCCCCAGGCGTATACGCAACCGCCTCTCTCGTCGGCAAGGACAAGCTCGTAGTCGGCGTTGCCTATCTGCCGCGCGATGTTGCCGACCCGCAGGCGGATGGCCTCGTAGTTTCGCGTCCACATCTCCTCGGAGATGGCGCGGTTCTCGAAATCAAAGAACTGGGAGAGCTGCTGGCTCGATATATCCGCGCGCGCCCGCTCCTGGGCGAGGTAGGCCGAGGAGAACCAGAGCGCCGCGGCGCAGAGGCAAACGAGCAGGACGACCAGCGACCCGTAGATGAAGCCGTACAGCAACGCCCGCGGGTCCCGGCGAGGCGCGCGGGAGCTCATCGGAGGGTGATCTCGTACCGGACGCCCTGCTTGTCAAGGCGGTAGATGTAGAGATCCTTACGCGGGGAGTTGTCGGGGCCGAAGCTGAACCGCTCGCTGGTCACCAGTTCGAGGTCTTTGATGCTCTTTAGGGCCTGTTGGACCGCTTTCCCGCTGCGCGGATCGGAGGCGTTTTGCATCGCGGTCAGCAGGGCCCAAGCCGCATCAAACGCGATGGCGCTCCATGCCGTCGGGCTCCTGGAGTGAAGGCGGGCATGGGCCTCCCGGAAACGCCGCGCCATCGGGGTGTCAACGTCATCGCGCATGTAAGAGTTGCGGAAGCCCACGAAACGGCCCCCGGAAGGAGATTCCTTCACCAACTTCTCGAAGACGTGCTCGTTGCTCCCCCACCCGTCACTGCCGACATAGACCGGATGGAAGCCTTTCCGCGACGCCTGGAGGACGAAGCGGACGAGGTCGCTCTGATGCGTTAGCATGACCACGTGGGTGACCCCGTGGGCCTTGAAGCGCTCGATCTCAGCGTCGAAGTCCGTCTTGTCGCGGAGAACCTCGACTGTCTCGATGGGCACGGGCGGGCGGGCGCGCAAGTTACGGCGCCCGAACGCCGTGAGGAACTGCCGGCTCAGGAAGTCCGTGTACGGAGAGGAGACGTTGTGGATGAGGGCGACCCGGGCGGGCTTAAGCGAGCCCGCGGTGAAAGCGGCGAGCCGGCTCGCCACGAGGCGGTCGGAGAAGCAGGCTCGGAAGGCGTAGGGGTGCTTCTCGGTCACGTCCGGGTGGGTCGCGGTCGGCGTGACCAGCACGACGCGCCGCGGCCCCAGGATGTCCCGCAGAACGAATGCCTCCTCGCTCAGCTCGCCGCCCACCACGGCCGGCACGCCATCCTGGAGCGCGCGATTGGCGGCATCCACCACCGAACTCAGGGACTTAGCATGCGGGTAGCGATGCAGACGAACTGTGGTCGAGGGGTTGGACTCCTCGAACAGGGTCTTGGCGATCTCGATGCCGTCCACGAGGGCGGAGACGGTCTCGTTGAACTGGCCGTTGAACCGGTCGTCGAGCCGCAGGATGACGCCGATGTCCAGAGTCTTCGCGGGCAGGGTCGTCGTGGCCGCCACGGGCCACGCGGGCGCCAGGGCCAGGACCGACACGGCGGCCAGGCGGCGCGCGTTCATGGCGGCTCAGAACACTCCCGGCTCGCTGCCATTGATCATGACCGCCGCGCGCAGCTCGCGCGAGCGGCTAAGGGCGGCCTCGAACTCCGGCATTACGGTCAGGTAGCAGCCAAGATAGTCGATCTGGCGGTCGTTGCTCGATATTGGGGTACCCGGCTTGATAAAGGTGGCGCGGAACTTGACCTCGGGGACCTCGGGGAAGTCCACCGTCTCCAGGACCGGTACCCGGGGAGGCAGGAAGTATTGCAGGCACGAGAAGCGACGATCCTCCGGCGCGACCCGGGCCGGCTTCCCGATGGCATAGTCGAGCAGTGCTTCCTCCACCCGGACGCCGAAGGCATTGTTGATCGACTGGAGGACGTCAGCGCCAACGAACCTGGGGTTGAGGTCTATGATCTCGACCTCCCCGGCAGGACTGACGATCATTTCCGTATGGGTCGGCCCGTCGTGGAGGCCGAGCGCCGCGTGGGCGCGCCGCGCCAGGTCGATGATCTTGCCGCTGAGCGGATGGGGATAGGGGAAGCAGGAGCCCATCTCGACCACGGGGTCCCGCGAGTAGAGGATGCGCGAGAGCAGGCCCAACGGCTCGTAGCGGCCTCCGCTCGCTATGGCCTCCACGGACAGAAGCTCCCCGTCGAAGGCCTCCTCGAGGTGGTATTCGTTGAGCGAGTGTAGATAGTCCTTGAGCCAAGCCGGATCGGTGCCGTTGCCGGTCCGCCAGCGATCCCGCGCTGCGCGGAAGTCGGCCAAGTTCTCGCAACGGCTCACATAGGCGCTGAAGAAGCCGTGGACCGGCTTGAAATAGGCGGCACCCCGAAAGGGCCATGAGGTCCAGCCTTCCGCCTCGGAGCTGTGGGCGTTCTTGAGGCGGCTCAGGCCCAGCTCCACGAGACGCCGCCTCAGCGCGAACTTGTTGAGCACCAGCGCGATGGCCTCTGGGTCTGGGGCCGGCAGGCTGAACCTGCGGCGCAGACGCGCCAGGATGGACGCGCATGGGTCCATCCCCGCGTAGAGGCCGGTGATGGGCGCGCGGGCGTGGACCGCCTCGCACGCGGCGAGGACGGCGGACTCGGCGTCCCAGCCCTGGATGGGAATGATCTCGTCGATCAGGGGAACGGCCGAGGCGTACGGCTCCGGCGCGCCGTCCAGGAGCGCCGGGTCCGAGCGGAGCGCGGCGACATGGAAGCCCCGGCGCTTGGCGGCGCGCACGACTTCGAGGATCGTGCCCTTCGGTTCCAGGAACACCACGGATCTCGTCATGAGCCCTGCCTCCAGGATGGCGCCATCCCCGCGTACGCTGTGACCAGCACTCCACCCATGAGGACCGAAAGGGTCCCAGAGGAGGGACCCAGCCATTGCACCGCGGCGGAGTAGGCCAGAGTCATGGCCGACATCAGGAAGGCGGCACACGACGAAAGTATGAACTGGTAGCGTGCCGCGTGGCGCTTGGGGCTTGCGCGGAAGAACTCGGAGTTATGGTGAAGCCACACGCATTCGTACGCCAGGTTCAAGAGAAGGAACGAGCCGAGGCTCACCCTCACCGCGGGGATGGACACGGCGCAGATGAGGAACGCCGCCGCCAGGCCGGAGATCCAGAGAGCCTTTCTCGGGACCTGTGGGTCAATCTCCGCGAGGATGCCGGCCGCCAGCCAGTTGATGAGAAAGCCTCCAATGATGCCGATCGAGGCCGCGAGCTGGAAGGAGCCCACCCCGCCCACGCCCACCTTGAAGACCGAGATCGGCAGGTAGGAGACAAAAGCTGAGTACGCCCCTTGGAAGACCGCCTGCGACAGGCAGACCGCCAGGAAGGAAGTCCGAACCACGGGTATCGCGAAGATCGCGTCCAGGGTCTCGCGCAGCGATTGCAGGGCCTCGCCTTCGGGCGCTGGAGCCTGGCCGGCCGGCTCGGTGGGCGGCGCGGCGAGCGTCATGTACAGCGCGATCCCGAGCAGATAGCTCGCCACGTCGATGCCCACGACCATGCGGATGGAGGCATGCTTGAGCACGAGGGCCGCCAGCAGGCCGGAGACGGCGGTAGACAGGAAGAAAGCCAGATAGAAGAGCTTGATCCGCCCCGTCTGCAGGGCCGGGGACGTGATCAGCTTGAGCCATTTGGTTCCGGCGGCGCGGCCAACAAAAAGCAGGATGGAACGGAGAGCGAGCACGGCGCACAGGGCAGCCATAGGGAGCCGGAACTCGATGCACAGACCGCACAGCACCGTGGATGCAATTGAGATCAGCTCGTTGGTCGCGATCAGGCGCTTGGAGACGTGGCAATCCACCCAGTGGCCCAGCCTGGGCGCCGCCAGGATGGACGGGAGGTAGGAGAGCACGAAGACCAGCGCTGATTGAACGGCTGATCCGGTACTCAGCAACACGAAGGCAGCGAGAGCCAGGGTCAGGAAATGGCTCCCCGTCTGCGAGACGAAGGAGGCCGCGATGAGCTTGCGGAACTCGGCGGCGTCGTTCATGAGGCGCGGGCGGGGACTCCCACCAGGTCGGAGGCGGTGTTCCAGAAGCGGCTCCAGAACCCGAGCCCATTGGAGAAGCCCCGCTGGAAGCGGCGCCTCTGTTCCTCGGTCCGGCAGTACCTCACGAAGTTAGCCACCGTCAGCCGCACGTGCTCGATCTCGATCTGGCGGTGGAAGATGAAGAAGCGGTGAGCGTCGAGCGCAACCGCCGTCCCGTCGTCGTGGGCCAGCGACCGGAACACCGTCTCGATGTTCTCCCGCGCCGGGATCTCGAGGCCGAGCAGGATGCCGAGCACCTCCTCGTCCGTGCCGTAGGAAAGAAGCGCCCCCCGAAGGGAGGCCAGGGCCGTAGCGGCCGGGACGTCCGCCAGGACCTCGGCCCGATCCTTCTCACTTACGCCTGCCTGTGCGGCGGCGTTCCAAAACATGTCGCAGTGGATCTCGCGCGCGTCGCGCATGCCAAGCTCCTCGAAGGCCGTCTGGATCACGTAGTGGCGCTTCTCGTTCGTGGAGACCATCGCTGCAGCCTGGCAGAGGAACCATGGCATGAATGAGGAAAATCGGTGCCAGAGCGCGCTGACGACCGTGGCGCGGCGCCAAGACCTGGGGCAGGCCGCCTCGAAAGCCTCGAACACCCCCTCCCGCGCCGCCAGCCCCTCAAAGTGGCTGGTCCAGCGCAGGACCTCCGGATGGTCCGCGGTGTATATGTACTCGACGGTGCCGCTGTAGCCTGCTTGCTCCGCGAGGCTCCTGGCCGCGTTCCCGGCATGGATTGTCTTCATCTTTGCATCTCCGATCGTCATGGTGTTCTTGTCTCGCGTCATGTCCTTCCTGTATTGGGCGATGGACCGGCGGGAGAGCCTGATGCTATGGACGCGCTGCATTTCCAGGTGGAGGCCCGTCATCGGAGAGCGCCGGCTGGGCGGCGGCGGCGCCGTGAAGGATGTCCCGCGCCACCGCCTCCGCGCTGGGCATGAAGGCCGCGAGCGGCGGTTAAAATCCCGCAGAGATGCGCCCACTACTGGTCGGAGCCGTCCCCGGCGCGCAGGAAGTGTTCCTTGAAAAGCTCTTGACCCACTCGGGTTATTAGGGCCCATCAGTCGTAGCGGCCCGAGGCGAGCTTGCGGCGCGCGGCCGCGGCGTCATCGGCGAAATCCGCCTGGTGCGGCGCCAGATGCGCCGTCATGATCTTCTGGGCGAGGGCGTCGTCTTCAACGACCAGGACGGAGAACTGCGCCGCCATGGCTGGATGCTGACATATTGTTTCTTTAATGTAAAGTGTTAATTTTCATAAGAGAGTATTTTATATGCAGAAAACTTTTCATTTCTATCCCGTCTAGTAGATTTGAGAAGAACTGTCTAAAAAGAAACTAGCGCTTCCGGGTTTGGCGTGGGTGACCGTCGGGTAGGATAAAATGGTGGCCTCGCAAGGAGGCCGCCATGCAAGACACCGCGCTCTACCAGTACCTGCTCGGATTGCAGTCGCCGTGGGCGGTGGCTCGCGTGAACCTGGACGTGAAGACACAGCGCGTGGACGTGTGGGCCGAGCAGCCGCAAGACGCCGGGTGGACATGCCCGCAGTGCGCCGCGAAGCTGGCGCTCTACGACCACGCCGAGGAGCGCACGTGGCGGCACTTGGATAGCTGCCAGTTCCAGACCTACCTGCACGCACGCATCCCACGCGTGGAGTGCGACGAGCACGGCGTCGTGCAGGTCAAGGTACCGTGGGCGGAGCCACGGTCACGGTTCACGCTGCTGTTCGAGCGGCTGGCCATCGGCGTGCTCAGCCGGTGCGACGTAAGCGGGGCGACGAGAATCCTGCGGATCAGCTGGGACGAGGCGTGGGGCTTGATGCAGCGGGCGGTCCGGCGCGGGCGAGACCGCAAGGCGCGCAAAGTGGTGCGCCACATCGGCGTTGATGAGAAGGCGGCAGCCAAAGGGCACCGGTACCTGACGCTGGTCTGCGATTTGGAGGAGGGCACGGTCGAGCACATCAGCGAGGACCGCAAGCAGGAGAGTCTCGACGGCTACTACGCCGGGCTGAGCAAGGAGCAGTTGGCGGGAATCGAGGCGGTGGCGATGGATATGTGGGAGCCCTCCATCCAGGCGACACTGGCGCGCGTGCCGGACGCCGTCGAGAAGATCGTCTTCGACCGCTTCCACGTCATGGGCCACCTCGGCAAGGCGGTAGACACGGTGCGCAGGCAGGAACACCGCGAGCTGCTGGAGTCAGGCGACGAGACCCTCAAGGGCAGCAAGTACCTGTGGCTCTACAGCCGGGAGAACGTGCCCGAGAAGCGCCGCGGCGAGGCCCTGGCTGCCCTTAAGAAAGCGGCCGAATTCAACCCCAGGTTTGCGGAGCTTTATCACCAAAAGCAGCTCGCCGAGTCCTCGCCCCTGCGGCCCAAGTCCAAGCCGCGGCCGAGCCTCGTGTGGCTGGCGGCGGTGGGCACGGCCCTGCTGTTCTTCTCGTTCGCGGCGCTTAAAAAAACGGGGTTTACGTCCATCTCGCGGCGGATGGTGCGTCTCGACGAGCTGCAGCCCGCGCCGCGGCCCGACGCCATGCCCGGCGGCTTCCAGCTCGTGCGCACGCTGGGGACGGGCGGCATGGGCGTGGTCTACGAGGCCAGGGACCTGGCCCTGGAGCGGACGGTGGCCATCAAGAAGCTGAGGGACGAGGTGGCCAACAACCCACGGGAGCGCCAGCGGTTCCTGAAGGAGGCGCGCATGGTGGCCTCGCTTCATCATCCCAACATCGTGGAGATCCACTCGGTCCACGAGGACGGGGGACTGTTCCTGGTGTTCGAGCGCGTCGATGGGGAGACCCTGCACGAGAGGCTGGGCCGGAGCCCCCTGACGCCGGAGGAAACGGTGGCGATTTCACGTCAGGTGGCGCTGGCCTTGGATTACGCGCATTTGAAAGGGATCGTGCACCAGGACTTGAAGCCGGCCAACATCATGCTGGATAAAAACAACAACTCCAAGGTAATGGACTTCGGCATCGCTCGTCGCGTGGCGGAGACGCTCTCGACCATGTCCAAGCTCGAGATTTCCGGCACGCCCGCCTATATGGCGCCGGAGCAGGAGGCGGGCCAGTTGGCGCGCCCCGCGACCGACATCTATGCGCTGGGCTGCTGCGTCTACGAAATGCTCTGCGGCCGCCCACCCTTCCCGGTCAGCGGCGGCGGAATGATGATGAAGGCGCAGAAGCTGTACCGGCCCCTCTCGGAGCAGGTGCCGGGGCTCAACCCCCAGGTGGACGCCGTGATCGGCCGCGCGCTGGAGCCGGAGCCTTCGGCGCGCTGGCCCAACGCGACGTCTTTCGTCTCAGCGTTGGCCCGCGCCCTGGCGTCCGCTCATACGTAGGTCTCGACATCCAGCACGCGAGATCACGCCAAACCCTTCCCCCGTAGATTTTCTTGCCCGGGGCTATGCTGCTTTCAGTTGGAAACGCGAATACATTGTTTTTAGGTCGGCCACCGAGGCGGCAAGGTTTGAAGACAGGGCTATTTTGAATCTGGATTTTCTAAGGGAGTCTCCGTCATCAAACAGTTGGCCGGCAAGAATTTCAGCCATCAATAAAGCCGGTGTGACCGCCGCCTTCTGGTTCTTCAGGCACTCCCCATATTGGGACATGCGGTTGGCAAACAGCTTTTGGAATCCATCGAACTCAGACTTCTCCTTGATGAAGCCTGCGAGCATCATCGCGATTCCAAAGTTCTCGGCAACCTGTGAAAGCGCTTTCTCTGAGATACCAAATGAGGTCCAGATGAGCGAATGCAAAAAGTGATGGTACATGCTGAATTCTAGCGCTCTCTTTCGAAACGCGGCATCAGGAGGAACATGAATAAAGACCCCATCGAACTCTGGAGTTTTGAATGCCTCAAACCAGCCGATACTTGCAGAATAAATGGAAGCAAGGGCGACAAACTGATCCATCGTTACCGGGCCTGATCGAGGAGGCACGGCATTCTTCTCTCGGGCCCATTTGTTCATGTATTCAAGATAATTTTCCTGCCCGCGTTGTACGGCAGCAGAGCATTGGCGATTCCAGTGCGCTTTCCGAATGCCGCCCAATAGTTCAAACACGAATCTCTCCCTGCTATCTTGACGCTTGCAACCACCCCGGCTATGGAGTGCGGCTCCAACTTTTGGCTTCACCCGATGGTATTCTAACGCGACAAATTTATCAAGCAGGATTCCTTACTCCTTACTTGTGTCATTGATTTTTATCATATTATCTGATAAACTGATAAACAGTTAAACGTTTGGGCAGGAGGCATTATGAACGTGACGGTGACGGAAATGGCCAGGCATTTTTCGGATTATCTGAACCGCGTCTCCTACGCGGGGGAAAGCTTCCTGCTCGTTCGGGGGAAGAAAGTCCTCGCGGAACTCCATCCCGCGCCGCGGGGGCGGCGGCTGGGGGAGTTGCCCGCGCTCCTCAAGACGCTGCCGCGCATGGAGCCGGGGGATGCGCGTGATTTCGAGCGCGACGTGACGGCGGCGAAAAAATCCTTGAATCGCCGCCCCGCGAGGGATCCTTGGGGGTCCTGATCGACTCGAACGCCCTGATCGCCGCGGAACGCGGCCTTCTGAATGTCGCCGCCAAGGTCGAGGGGCGAAAGGATGATGAGTTCTTCATCTCCGTCGTCACCGCCAGCGAGCTTCTGCACGGCGTTTGGCGGGCCAAGGACGCCAAGATGCGCGCGCAACGGGCCGCCTTCGTGGAAGGAATCTTGGAGCGTTTCCCCGTTTTGCCGATCGAGCTGGCCGTGGCGAGGACGCACGCCCAGCTCTGGGCGGAGTTGGAGGCCAAAGGCTCGCCCATCGGGGCCCACGACCTATGGCTGGCGGCCTCTTGCGTGGCGCTGGGGCACGCGCTCATCACGCGCAACGTGCGCGAATTCAAGCGCGTCCCCGGCTTGCGGGTGGAGGAATGGTGACGGCCGGTTCGTTTTGACGGGCGGGCGGCAAAAATAGTTTAATCCGTAAGGCGGGGTTCCTTCCGCCGAACCGAACCGCGAGTGACGAAAGACTGGGGCCGCAAGGACCTGCTCGGCCTGGAAGGGCTGGAGGCAGACGAGATCGAGAGCCTTCTCGATGCGGCGGCGGCTTTCAAGGACTCTCCCCCCAAGCCGCTCCTTGCCGGGCGCACCGCGGCCTTCCTCTTCTCCGAGCCGTCCACGCGCACCCGTTCGTCCTTCGAGATGGCCGCGCGGCGACTGGGCGCGGAGGTTTTGAGCTTCTCGGCGGCGGGCTCGTCGCTCGCGAAGGGCGAGACCTTGCTCGACACGGCGCTCAACCTGCAGGCCATCGGGGTGACGCACTTCATCCTCCGCTACGACCGCTCGGGCGTGCTGGAGGATTTGGCGCCGCGGCTGAAGGCCTGCGTAGTCAACGCCGGCGACGGCTGGCACGAGCATCCCACCCAAGCGCTTCTCGATGTCATGACCCTGCGCGAGCGCTGGGGCTCGCTGAAAGGCAAACGCGTGGTGATCCTGGGCGACATACGCCACAGCCGCGTGGCGCGCTCCAACCTCTTCGCGCTCAAGACGCTGGGGGCCTCTGTCGTGTTCTGCGGGCCCACGCCGCTGGTCCCGCGGGAATTCGCGGCCCTGGGCGCGCGTATCGAGCACGACGTCGAGAAGGCCCTGCGCGGCGCCAACGCGGTCAACGTCCTGCGCCTCCAGCTCGAGCGCATGGAGCAGGGCTTCGTGCCCTCCCTGGCCGACTACGCCGCCGCCTACCAGCTCACGCCCGAGAGGCTCGCCCTGCTCAAGCCCGACGGCCTGGTGCTGCATCCGGGGCCCATCAACCGCGGCGTGGAGATCTCCTCCGAGGTCGCCGACGGGCCGCGCTCCGTGATCCTCGACCAAGTCGCCAACGGCGTCTTGATCCGCATGGCCGTGCTCGCGCTCTGCGAGCAGGAACGAGCCCGTGGCTGAGCGCCTGCTCGTCGCCGGCGGGCTCGTGATCGACCCGCGCCGCAAGCTGGAGGCGGTGCGCGACGTCCTGATCGAGAACGGAAAAATCAAGGACGCGGCCGCGGGCTTGGCCAAAAAAGCCGGCTTGAAGGGAACGCCGACGCTCGACGCGAAGGGGTTGTGGGTGATCCCCGGCCTGGTGGACATGCACGTCCACCTGCGCGAGCCAGGGCGCGAGGGCGACGAGACGATCGCGACCGGGACGGCCGCGGCCGCGGCCGGGGGTGTCACCACCGTGCTCGCCATGGCCAACACCGAGCCGGTCACGGACTCCCCCTCCCAGCTCGCCTTTCTGCGCGCCAAGGCCGCGCGGGACGCCCAGGTGAACGTCCTCTTCGCGGCCGCCGTCACCGCCGGACAGAGGGGCGAGCGCCTGACCGAGTTCGCGCGGCTCAAGGCCGCCGGCGCCGCCGCGCTCTCCGACGACGGGCGGCCGGTGATGAGCGCGGGGCTGATGCGCCGCGCGCTGGAGTACGCCAAGGACCTGGGCCTGCTCGTCATAGACCACTGCGAGGACCTCACCCTCTCGGCCGGCGCCTGCGTCCACGAGGGCGCGCCGGCTCTGCGCAAGGGCCTTAAAGGAGCTCCCGGCGCCGCGGAGACCGTGCAGGTCCTGCGCGACGTCGCGCTGGCCGAGCTCACGGGAGGCCGCGTCCACCTCGCGCACCTCTCCGCGGCGGCCTCGGTGGAGGCCGTGCGCCGGGCCAAGCGCCGCGGCGTGCCGGTCAGCGCCGAGGCCTGCCCCCACCACTTCGCGCTGACCGACGGGATGATCCCTGACTTGGACGCGAATTGGAAAATGAACCCGCCCCTGCGCGGCGGAGAAGACCGCGCGGCCCTGCGCGAGGGCTTGGCCGACGGGACGATCGACGCGATCGCCACCGATCACGCGCCCCACGGCTGCGGGGCCAAGGCGCAGGGCCTGGACCTGGCGCCCTTCGGCGTGATCGGCCTGGAGACCTCCCTGGCCGTCGCGCTGACCGAATTGGTCCGCGGCAAGGTCCTCTCGCGGCGCGCGCTCGTCGAGCGCATGTCCTCGGCGCCGGCCGCCTTGCTCGGGCTCAAGGGCAAGGGCACGCTGGCGCCGGGCGCGGACGCCGATCTGGTCCTGGTAGACCCGGGCGCCTCCTGGACGCCCGCGCCGCCCTTCCGCTCCAAGAGCCGCAACACGCCCTTCGCGGGACGCCCGCTCAAGGGCCGCGCGGTCAAGACCCTCGTCGCCGGACGCGTGGTCCATGCTCTATGAGCTGGCGCGGCCGTGGCTGTTCCGCCTCGACGCGGAACGCGCGCACGAGGAGGTCTCGGGCCTGATGGCCTTGCTCGCCGAGCTCCCCGGCGCCGCGGCGGTCGCGGCGAGAATGGCCGGCCCATCGCGGCCGAGCCTGGAGCGCGTCGTCTTCGGGCTGCGCTTTCCCAACCCCGTCGGGCTGGCCGCCGGCTTCGACAAGGACGGGCGCCTGGTCCCGATCCTGCCCGCGCTCGGCTTCGGTTTTTTGGAGATCGGCTCGGTAACACTGGAGCCCCAGCCCGGCAATCCGCGCCCGCGGCTCTTCCGCGTCCCCGAGTCGCGCGCGCTCATCAATCGCCTCGGCTTCAACAGCGAGGGCGCAGCCGCGGTCGCGCGGCGCCTGGCCTCCCGTCCCCGGCCGCCGATTCCCCTGGGCATCAACCTGGGCCTCAACAAGGGCACGGCGCCGGAGGAGGCGCCGCAGGCCTACGCGGGAACTTTCCGGATTCTCGCGGCGCACGGCGACTACTTCGTGGTCAATGTGTCGTCTCCGAACACCCCGGGACTGCGCGCCCTGCAGAGCGTCAAGAACCTGGCCGCGATCCTGGAGGCCGTCCAAGAAGCCAACGGGATGAAAAAGCCCGTCTTGGTCAAGTTGGCGCCCGATCTCGCCGACGAGGATTTCGCCGCCGCGATCGAGACGGCGGAAAGGCTCGCGCAGGGACTGGTGGTCGCCAACACGACGATCGGGCGCGAGGATGTGGACGCGAAGTGGTCGGTCGAGGCCGGCGGTCTTTCGGGCGCGCCGCTCAAGGCCCGGGCGACGGAGCTCGCGCGCAAGGCGCGCGCTAAGACGAAACTGCCCATCATCGGCGTTGGAGGGATTGAAAACGCCGAGGACGCCCGCGAGCGCCTGGCCGCCGGAGCGGACCTGGTCCAGCTCTACACCGGCCTGGTCTACGGCGGGCCGGGGACGGTCCGGCGCATCCTGGGGGGACTCCCTTGACCGAAATCATCGTCGCTTTGGACGTGGACACTTTGGAGCGCGCCGAGGGGCTGCTCAAGGCGCTCAAGGGCGTCGTCTGCTGGTACAAGGTGGGACTGCAGCTCTTCACCGCGCACGGCCGCGCCGCCGCGGACCTGGTGCGCCGGCACGGCGGCAAGCTCTTCCTGGACCTCAAGCTTCACGACATCCCCCAGACCGTCCAGCACGCGGTCCAGGAGGCCCATAAATTGGGCGCGGACTCCGTGTCCCTGCACCTGCTGGGCGGCGCGGACATGGTGGCCGCGGCCGCCGCGGTCTCGCCGCGGCCCCAGCTTTGGGGCGTGACCGTGCTGACCAGCCTGGGTCCCAAGGACGTCCAGGTTCTGCATCCCTCGGCGCGCGTGCCGGACATGATCGAGTCCCTGGCCGCGCTCGGGCGCGGGAACGGCGCCGACGCGACCATCTGCTCGCCCCAGGACGTGGCCGAGCTGCGCCGACGCCTGCCGGGCTTGAGCTTGAAGTTCGTCACGCCCGGCATCCGCCCCGCGGGCGCCAACCTCAACGACCAGAACCGCGTGACCACGCCGGGCCAGGCCGCGGCGCTGGGCATCGACTACGTCGTGATCGGGCGACCCATCACTCACGCCAAGGACCCGCGCCAAGCGGCCCAAGACATACTGGCCGAGATGCGCGCGGCGACGGCAAAAGCCACGGAGGCCAAATGAACGTCGAAAAGCTCTTCCTGGACCACGGCGCTTTTCTCAAGGGGCACTTCCTGCTCTCCTCGGGCCTGCACAGCGACCGCTACCTGCAGTGCGCCCTGGTGCTCGCCCAGCCCGCCGCCGCCGAGGAGCTGGGCCGCGCCCTGGCGGCCAAGGCCACGGCCAAGCCCGACCTGGTGCTCTCGCCCGCGATGGGCGGCCTCATCATCGGCCAGGAGGTCGCGCGCTCGCTCGGCGTGCGCCACTACTTCACCGAGCGCACGGACGGGGTCATGGGCCTGCGCCGGGGGTTCTCGCTCAAGCCCGGGGAGCGCGTGCTCGTCGTCGAGGACGTGGTCACCACGGGCAAGTCCACCAAGGAGGTCTTCGAGGTCGCGCGGGCCGCGGGCGCCGAGGTCGTGGGCGCGCTCTCGATCGTGGACCGCTCCGACGGCCGCTCCGCCCTGGGCGTGCCCTACGCCGCGCTCTGGGCCGTGGCCGTGCCGGCCTGGCCCGCGGCCGACTGTCCGCCCTGCCGCGCGGGCGTGCCCGTGGTCAAGCCGGGCAGCCGAAAGGAGCTCAAGCATGCCTAGACGCTATAAGGCTTTCCGCGGCCGCGTCTGTGCCGCGCCCGAAGGGTCGCGGCCTAGGCGCCATAGCGCCCTCACCTACCGAAAATCCGGCGTCAACATAGACCTCGCCGACAAGCTGGTGGAGCACATCCGGCGCCGGGCCCCGGCCATCGGCGGCTTCGCGGGCCTCTTCCCGCTGGAGCTTGAGGGCGACGGGCCCTGGGAACTGGTCGCCTGCACCGACGGCGTGGGCACCAAGCTCAAGCTGGCCTTCGCCCTCGACCGCCACGACACCATCGGCGTCGACCTGGTCGCCATGTCGGTCAACGACCTCATCACCTGCGGCGCCAAGCCGCTGATCTTCCTCGACTACTACGCGACGGGCAAGCTGGACCTCAAGCGCTCCAAGAAGATCATCGCCGGGATCATGGAGGGCTGCCGCCAGGGGCGCTGCGTGCTGCTGGGCGGCGAAACCGCGGAGATGCCGGGCTTCTACCCGGCCGGCGAGTACGACCTGGCCGGCTTCGCGGTCGGCCTGGTCAAGCGCGCCGACGTCATCGACGGCTCCAAGATCTTCCCCGGCGATCTGATCCTGGGCCTGCCCTCCTCGGGCCTGCACTCCAACGGCTACTCGCTGGCGCGGCGCGTCTTTCCGGAGAAGGACCTGCGCCGCTGGGGCAGGACTTTGCTGGCGCCGACGCGCATCTACGTCGACGCGGTGCAGTCGCTCCAGAGGGCCTTCCGCGCGGAGGGCAAGATCATCCTGGGCCTCTCGCACATCACGGGCGGCGGCCTGGTCGAGAACGTGCCCCGCGTCCTGCCCCGCGGGCGCCGGGCGGTCTTCCATCGCCAAGCCTGGACTCCGCCTCCCGTCTTCGCCGAGATTCAGCGCCGCGGGCGCGTGCCCGACCGGGAGATGTGGCGCACCTTCAACATGGGGCTGGGGCTCGTGATCGTGATCCGCCCTGACAGCCTGGAGCTGGCCCGCCGAATCCTGCCGCAGGCGCGGCTGGTCGGCGAGATCGTCGCCGGCAAGAGCGAGGCCGTGATTTCCTGATGCACCTCGCGGTCTTCGCCTCCGGAGAGGGCACCAACCTCCAGGCCCTGCTCGACGCCTGCGGCGACGGGCGCGCGCGCGGCGAGGTCGTCCTGGTCGTCTCGAACAAAGCCGATGCGGGCGCCCTGCGCCGCGCGCGGGCCGCGGGCGTCGAGACGCTGGTCTCGGCCCCGGCCGACCATCCGACTCCGGACGAGTACAACGCCTTCCTCGCGCACGAGTGCTCCCGGCGCGGCGCGGAGCTGATCTGCCTGGCGGGCTTCCTGCTCAAGCTGCGCCCCCCCCTGCTCAAGGCCTTCCCCGGCCGCATCCTCAACATCCACCCCGCCCTCCTGCCCGCCTTCGGCGGACCGGGCATGTACGGCCGCCGCGTGCACGAGGCCGTCCTGGCCTCCGGCGCCAAGGTCAGCGGCGCCACGGTCCACGTCGTGGACGAGGAGTACGACCACGGCCCCATCCTCCTGCAGTCGGCCGTGCCGGTGGTCGCCGGCGACACGCCGGAGACCTTGGCCGCGCGCGTGCTCGTCCAGGAGCATCGCCTCTACCCCCAGGCCGTCGCGCTCCTCTGCGCGGGCCGGGTCAAGCTCGCCGGCGGCCGCGCCGAGATCCTGCCTCCGCCGCCCGACCCCTCGCCTCGGGCGCGGCGCGCGCTGATCTCGGTCTCGGACAAGAGCGGCGTCGTGGAGCTGGCGCGCGGCCTGCGCGAGCTGGGCGTGGAGATCGTCTCGACCTCCGGCACGGCCAAGGCCCTGCTCGCGGCGGGCGTGCCCATCCGCCCTCTTGAATCCCTGACGGGCTTCCCGGAGATCCTGAACGGACGCGTGAAAACCCTGCATCCAAGCGTGCACGGCGCCATCCTGCTGCGGCGCAAGGACCCCAACCAGATCCGTGAGGCGGAGCTCTTCGGCCTGGAACCCATCGATCTAGTCGTTGTTAATCTCTACCCCTTCGCCAAGACCGCCGCCGCCGCGCCCTCGGCGTACGATCCCGCGGTGATCGAGCAGATCGACATCGGCGGCGTCGCGCTGATCCGCGCCGCGGCCAAGAACTTCGAGGACGTGGCCGTGCTCACCTCGCCCGCAGACTATGCCGGCACGCTCGCGGAGCTTGCCTCCTCTCAGGGACGGCTCTCAGAGCCGACGCGCCGCCGCCTGGCGCTGGCGGCCTTCCGGCACACGGCCGGCTACGACGGCATGATCTCGAGCGCCTGGTCCGCCCAGGCCGCGCCCACCGGCGCCGCCTTCCCCGCGGACTTGAGCCCCCGCCTCTCCAAGGTCCAGGACCTGCGCTACGGCGAGAACCCCCACCAGAAAGCCGCGCTCTACGCCAACGAAAGCGGAATGTCGTTCAAGCAGCTTCACGGCAAGGAGCTCTCCTACAACAACCTGCTGGACGCCGCGGGGACCTGGGACGCGGTCAGCGACTTCGATCAACCCGCGGCCGTCGTGTTCAAGCACGTCACGCCGGCGGGCATCGGCATCGGCAAAACGATCGAGGAGGCTTTCGAGCGGGCCTGGGCCTGCGACCCGCTCTCCGCCTTCGGCGGCGCGCTGGCCTTCAACCGTCCCGTCACCCTCGCCATCGCCGAGCTTCTCTCCAAACGCTTCGTGGAGGTCCTCGTCGCCCCAGGCTATGAGCCCGCCGCCCTGGAGTCATTAAAGAAAAAACCCAACGTGCGCCTGCTCGAGCGCAGTCGACCGCCGACCAAGGCCCTGCAGCTGCGCTCCATCGGCGACGAGGTCCTGGTCACGGAGCCCGACCGCGCCGTCGCGGGGCCGGACTGGAAGGTCGTCACCAAGCGCGCCCCGACGCCGGACGAGGACGTCGCGCTGCGCTTCGCCTGGGCCTGCGCCAAGCACGTCAAGTCCAACGCCATCGTGCTGGCCGGCCCCGAGCAGACCGTGGGCCTGGGCGCCGGGCAGATGTCGCGCGTGGACTCGGTGCACATGGCCGGCGTCAAGTACAGGCTCTGGGGCCGCGACAACCCCGCGCCCAGGGCGCTGGTGCTGGCCTCCGACGCCTTCTTCCCCTTCCGCGACGGCATCGACGCCGCCGCGACGCTGGGCATCACCGCCCTGGTCCAGCCCGGCGGCTCGGTCAAGGACGCGGAGGTCATCGCCGCCGCCGACGAGCACAAGCTCGCCATGGTTTTCACCGGCATGAGGCACTTCAGGCACTAAAATGAACAATAAGGCGTGGCTGGCGCTGGAGGACGGGACGGTGCTCGTGGGCGAGGCCTGCGGCGCCTCGGGCGAGGCGGGCGGGGAATTCGTGTTCAACACCGCGATGACCGGCTACCAGGAGGTGCTGACCGACCCCTCCTACGCCGGGCAGTGCGTCGTGATGACCTATCCCCTCATCGGCAACTACGGCATCACGGCGCGCGATCACGAGTCGGCGCGGCCGCGGCTGTCGGGCTTCGTCGTGCGGGAGCTCTGCCGCCGCCCCTCCAACCACGAGTCGGTCGAGTCCGCGGGCGACTTCCTGCGCAAGCACGGCGTGGTCGCCATCGAGGGCGTCGACACCCGCGCGCTTACCCTGCGCCTGCGCGAGAAAGGCGCGCTGCGCGGCGTGATCTCGACGCTGGACGCCGATCCCAGGCGCCTCGTCGCCAAGGCCCGCGCCCTGCCCTCCATGACGGGACAAAATTTGGCCGAGGTCGTGACCTGCGAGAAGCCCTACGAGTGGGAGGAGAACGCCCCGGCCAAGCCCGCGCTCCACGTCGCGGTGATGGACTTCGGCGTCAAGTACGGCATCCTGCGCGGACTGGCGGCCATGGGCGCGCGCGCCACGGTCGTTCCCGCCGCGACCGGCGCCGCGGAGATCCTGCGCCTCAAGCCCGACGGCGTCCTGCTCTCCAACGGCCCCGGCGACCCCGAGCCCGTGACCCGCGGCGTCGACGCGATCAAGGGCCTGCTCGACGCGCGCCTGCCGATCTTCGGCATCTGCCTCGGCCACCAGCTCCTGGGCCTGGCGCTGGGCGGCAGGACCTTCAAGCTCAAGTTCGGGCACCACGGGTTGAACCATCCGGTCAAGGACCTCGCGACGGGCAAGATCGAGATCACGTCGCAGAACCACGGATTCTGCGTGGACCTGAAATCCCTGCCCAAGCAAGTAAAGACGACGCATGTGAATCTCAACGACGGCACCTCCGAGGGCATGGCGCACATGGAATTGCCCGTCTTCTCGGTGCAGTACCACCCGGAGGCCTCGGCCGGGCCGCACGACAGCCGCTACCTCTTCGAGCGCTTCCGGGCGCTGATGATCAACCGCCGGGAGGCCCTGCGTGCCTAAGCGCGACGACATCCGAAAAATCCTCGTCATCGGCTCGGGCTCCATCGTCATCGGCCAGGGCTGCGAGTTCGACTATTCCGGCACCCAGGGCCTCAAGGCCCTGCGCGAGGAGGGCTACGAGACCGTCCTGATCAACTCCAACCCCGCGACGATCATGACGGACCCGGAGCTCGCCGATCGCACCTACATCGAGCCCTTGACTCCGGAGTTCCTGGAAAAAGTGCTCGCGGCCGAGAGGCCCCAGGCCCTGCTGCCGACGCTGGGCGGCCAGACCGCGCTCAACTTGACCGTGGCCGCGGCCGAGCGCGGCGCGCTCAAGCGCTTCGGCGTCGAGGTCCTGGGAGCCCGCCTCGAGACCATCCGCAAGGCCGAGGACCGCCAGCTCTTCAAGCAGGCCATGCAGAAGATCGGCTTGGACCTGCCGCGCTCCGTCGTCGTCACCGACGCCTCCGACCTCAAGCAGGTCTCGCGCGAGCTGGGATTTCCCGTGATCGTGCGGGCTTCCTTCACGCTGGGCGGCACGGGCGGGGGCATCGCCTATCACTTCGACGAGCTGCGCCAGCGGGTGCATCAGGCCCTGGAGGCCAGCCCCGTCAAGAAGGTGCTCCTGGAGGAGTCCCTGCTCGGCTGGAAGGAGTACGAGCTGGAGGTCATGCGCGACCGCAAGGACAACTTCGTCGTCATCTGCACGATCGAGAACCTCGACCCCATGGGCGTGCACACCGGCGACTCGATCACCGTCGCGCCCGCCCAGACCCTCACCGACCGCCAGTACCAGGAGATGCGCGACGACGCCAAGCGCATCATCTCCGAGGTCGGCGTGGAGACCGGCGGCTGCAACATCCAGTTCGCCGTCCACCCCCGGACCGGCCGCCGCGTGGTCATCGAGATCAACCCGCGCGTGTCGCGCTCCTCGGCGCTGGCCTCCAAGGCCACGGGCTTTCCGATCGCGCGCATCGCGGCCAAGCTCGCCGTCGGCTACGGCCTCGACGAACTGCCCAACGACATCACGAAGGCCACGCCCGCCTGCTTCGAGCCGGCCATCGACTACGTCGTGGTCAAGGCGCCGCGCTTCGCCAGCGAGAAGTTCGGAGAGTTCACCCTCGATACCGCGATGAAGTCCGTCGGCGAGGCCATGGCCATCGGCCGCACGTTCAAGGAGGCGCTGCAGAAGGCCCTGCGCGGCCTGGAGAGCGGCAAGAAGGGCCTGGAAGGCAGCCAAGCCGCCGACCCCGAGACCCTGCTCCAAAGGGCGGCCACGCCCTCCTCGGCGCGGCTCTATCACGTCAAGGCCGCGCTCGACGCGGGCGTGCCGCCCGAGCGCCTGGCCGAGGCCTCCCGCATCGACCCGTGGTTCCTGGACCAGATGCGGGACCTCGCCGACTTCGAGAAGGAGCTCGGCACCGCGCCGCTCGACGCCGAGCTCCTGCGCCGCGCCAAGCGCCTGGGCTTCTCCGACGCCCAGCTCGCTCGCGCCAAGAAGACGAGCGAGGCCGCGGTGCGCGCGCGGCGCCGGCGCCTGGGCGTGCGTCCCGTCTACAAGCTGGTGGACACCTGCGCGGGGGAGTTCCCCTCCTCCACCCCCTACTTCTACTCCACCTACGAGCCCTCCGGCGACCTGGCGCCCGTCCGCGGTAAGGCCAAGAAAGTCGTCATCCTCGGCTCCGGACCCACCCGCTTCGGCCAGGGCATCGAGTTCGACTACTGCTGCGTGCAGGCCTCCAAGGCCCTACGCGCTCTGGGCTGGCGGTCGGTGATGGTCAACTGCAACCCGGAGACGGTCTCCACCGACTACGACGCTTCCGACCGATTATACTTCGAGCCCTTGACGTTGGAAGACGTGCTGGAGATCGTGGATTTGGAGAAACCCGACGGCGTCATCGTCCAGTTCGGAGGACAAACTCCTCTTAATCTGGCGGTCGCCTTGGAGAAGGCGGGGGTCCCGATTCTGGGCACGAAACCCTCGGCGATTGACATCGCCGAGGATCGGCGCCTCTTCGGCGCGGCGCTCAAGAAGCTCAAGATTCTCGCGCCGGAGTCGGGCATCGCCAACACCCCGGAGCAGGCGCGCAGGATCGCGCGCCGCGTCGGCTACCCGGTCATGGTGCGGCCCAGCTACGTGCTCGGCGGGCGCGCCATGGAGATCGTCTACGACGACGCGGCCCTGCTCGACTACGTCTCGCGCGCGCTGAAGGCCTCGGCCCATCCCTCCATCCTGGTCGACCGTTTCCTGGCCGACGCGGCCGAGCTCGACGTGGACGCGGTCTGCGACGGCAAGGACGTCTGGATCGCGGGCGTCATGGAGCACATCGAGGAGGCCGGCATCCACTCCGGCGACTCGGCCTGCACCCTGCCGCCCCACTCCCTGGCCCCCTCGGTCCTGGCGACGGTGCGCGAGCACACGCGCAAGCTCGCCCTGCACCTCAAGGTCCGCGGTCTCATCAACGTGCAGTACGCGGTCAAGGACGGCGCGGTCTACGTGCTGGAGGCCAACCCGCGCGCCTCGCGCACCGTGCCTTTCGTGAGCAAGGCCGCGGGTCTGCCCGTGGCGCGCATCGCCACCTGGGTCATGATGGGACGCCCGCTCAAGAAGCTCCTGCCCGCGGCCGTGCTCAAGGGGACGTTCGAGCTCCCCTACACCGCCACCAAGGAGGCGGTCCTGCCCTTCATCAAGTTCCCCGGCGTGGACCCGCGCCTGGGCCCGGAGATGAAGTCCACGGGCGAGGTCATGGGCCTGGACGCCGACTTCCCCCGCTCCTTCGCCAAGAGCCAGGAGGCCGCGGGCCTCTCCCTGCCGACCGAGGGCGCGGTCTTCCTCTCCGTGCGCGACGAGGACAAGCCCGAGATCCTGCACGTGGCCCGCTCGCTCAAGCAGATGGGCTTCACGCTGGTGGCCACGCGCAACACCGCGGACTTCCTGACAAGACACGGCCTGGTTGCCGAGCGCGTCGCCAAGATCGGCGAGGGCAAGCCCGACGTCGTGGACCTCCTCAAGCAGAGGAGCCTCTCCCTCGTCATCAACACGCCCTCCGGCAAGCGCTCCCGCGCCGACGGCTACGCCATTCGCCGCACCACGCTCGAGCTCGACATCCCCTGCATCACCAACATCCGCAGCCTGGGCGCGGCCGTCCACGCCATCTCGGTGCTCAAGGGCGCCTCCCTAGGGGTCAAGCCCCTGCAGGAGCACTACAAGTCCCTGCCCTACGCCGTCGCGTTCAAGTAGGGGAGCGGCCCGGCGGGCGTCGTCCTCTCAGCGCAGCCAGCGCTTGAGCAGCGCCGCCCAGAGCCAGCCGACCAGGGCGCCCAGCGCCAGCCCCGCCAGGACGTCGGCGGGGTAATGCGCGCCGCAGTAGACGCGGCTGTAGGCGACGGCGGCCGCGGCGGCCCAAAAGAGGGGAGCGCCCAGGGGATAGGCGCTCGAGAGCACGGCGGCGCCCGCCCCCATGTTCACGGCGTGGTTGGAGGGAAAGCCGGGCTTGCCCGACACGGGCGCGCGCAGGACGACGGGCTGGCCCGCGACGGACGGCCGCAGGCGGCGGACGGCCGGCTTGAGGACGCGGTAGGAAAGGAGGTCGGCCGAACCGCAGGCCAGGCCCAGGACCACAAGGACCTGCAGGGCGCGGCGGCGCCCCCGCCACAGCCAGAGGCCGAGCGCGGCGGGCGCCGCGAACCAAAACCAGGCGAGCTTGTGCAGGTCCGTGAGCGCGGGCATGGCCGCGTCGAGGAAGGGGCTCGTCCAGGCGCGGTTGATCTTGAGGAGCAGCCAGGCGTCGAGCGCGGCGAGGGCGTCCCAGGGGCCCATTGTGCGGGATGCTAGCATTAAGAATGTTGTAGTATCCTCCCGCGCTATGCTCATCGCCGCTCTCCTGCTCGCGGCGCTTCCCGCGGCCGCCCATCTCTACCCCATCGCCCCGGCGCGCGTGACGCTGAGCCTGGAGCCCGAGCGCCTGGTCGCGGACGTGCGCGCGGACTCCATCTACTGGATCGAGGAAGTCCTGCAGATCCACCCCCTGCCTCTCTCAGGCTGGAGCGGCGAAACGCGGGCCCGAGCCGAGGCGTACGTCAACGCGCGTCTGCGCCTGCGGGCCGACGGCGCGCCGCTGACGGGACGCTTGGTCGCGGCGTCCTACGTCCAGCGTCCCTGGCAGATCAACGAGCAGGGCGAGGTCCGCCTGCGCCTGGCCTACCCGCCCCCGCCCCCGGGCGCGGCGCTCGCGGGGGAGGCGGACTTCTACGAGGAGTACCGGCAGGAGATGCTGGAGCACCTAAAAGGGAAGCCGTTCCCCAAAAACCAGGAGTTCGCGACGGTCGTGCGCGTCCGCGGCGCGGGACGGCGCTTTGCCCTGCGCCCCGGCTCGGTCTCCTTCTCCCTGCGCGCCGACGAGGCGCGGCCGCCGTTCTGGGGGCGGCCGCGGCCTGGCCCGCCCTGCTGGCCCTGGGCTTGGCTCTGGGCCCGGCCCGGCGGTCCGCGGCCCTCACGGCCGCGCTCGCGGCCGTCGCGGGCGCGGCGCTGGCCGCCGGCCGCCCCGCGCCGGAGGCGGCGCCTTGGCTGAGCGGCGCCGCGGCCGCGGCCGCGGCGGGAGGCTGGGCGGGCGCGGCGGCCTCCTCCTTGCTGGCGGCGGCTGCCTGGGCCGGGCTGGGCTGGACGTGGGGGACCGCGGCCGCTCCCCTGCTGCCGTCGGCGGCCCCCTCGGCCGCTTTGCGCGCCGCGGCCGCGACCGGCTCCGCGGCCGCGGCGGCCGCGGCGCTGGCCTTGGTCTCGGCCGCGGCGGCGGCCGAGCGGCGGCGCCTGCTCTCGGTTTCCGAGTCGCGCGCGGAGGAGCTCTTCGCGCGACGACGACGCCTGGCCGCGACCGCGCTGCTGATCGCCGGCGCCTGCGGCGCGCTCCAAGCCCCATGAGCGAAGCCGCCGCCTTCCGCGGGGCGGGCAAGGTCTACCGCCGCTCGCATCTGGGCCGCGTGACCGAGACCATCGGCCTCTTGCGCCTCGATCTGAAGATTCGCCGCGGCGAGGTGTTCGGCCTCCTGGGACTCAACGGCTCGGGCAAGACCACGGCCATCAAGCTCCTCATGGGACTGCACCTGCCCACCACCGGGGAAGTCGAGGTCCTGGGTCGGCGCGCGGGGGACGTCGACACCCTGGCCCGCGTCGGTTACGCCCCGGAAGCCGCCTACCTCAACGCCGCCCTCACGGGCCGCGAAACCCTGCGGCTCTTCGACGCGCTCGCGCGCCGTCCGGCGCGGGGGCGCGAGGAGCGCGTCGCGCGCATGCTCGACCAGGTCGGCCTGTCCCGCGCCGGCGACACGCGGCTGTCCTCCTACTCCAAGGGGATGCTCCAGCGCGCGAGCCTGGCCCAGGCCCTCCTTCACGACCCGGAGCTGGTGGTCCTCGACGAGCCCATGACCGGACTCGACCCGCTGGCGATCCAGGAGATGCGGGCGGTCGTCCTCTGGCTGCGCGGCCGCGGCAAGACCGTGCTCCTGTCCTCGCACGACATGTCGGAGGTGGAGAGGGTCTGCGACCGCATCGGCATCCTCAACGGAGGGCGCCTGGCCCGAGTGCTGGAGCGCAGGGACTGGGAGGGCGCGCCCAATGCGATCGAATCCATCTTCGCCCAGACCGTGACGCGCACCGACGGGGTCGGGCCGATTCATCTCGCATGAGCGCGATCCGAGCCGTCTTTTCCTACACGTTCAAGGAGCACGTGCGCCACCGCGCGTGGCTGTCCCTGGCGCTGTTCGGGCTGGCGCTGGGCGGCGGCGGGCTCGTGGCCTCCGCGCTCGCCCAGGAGGAGCGCGCCCGCATGATGCTGGACCTGGGCCTGGCCGCCAATGAGATGATCGCCCTGGTCTCCGTGGTCTTTCTCACCGTGCACTTGGTCCTGCGCGAGATCGAGTCGCGCGCCATCTTCCTCATCCTGACGCATCCCGTGCGGCGCCCCCACTATCTTCTGGGGCGCTTCCTCGGCACGCTTGCCGCCGTGGGGCTGGGGATGGCGGCCCTGGGCCTCCTGCACTGGGGGCTGCTGCGCCTGCTGGGCTGGGGCGGGGGCGGCTCCTACCTGCTGGCCTGGCTCTGCTCCCTGGGCAAGACCGTCGTGATGGGCTCGCTCGCCCTCCTGTTGTCGCTGGCGCTCACCTCGGAGGCCGCGGCCATGTCCTTCTCCCTCTCCCTGTGGGTCCTGGGCCATTTCACCGCCGAGATGCACTTCCTCGCCGAGAAGTCCGGGAGCGCCTTCCTGCGGACCATGATCGAGATCGTCTCGCGCGCGGCCCCGGACTTCGCCCGCCTCAACTATCGCGACGTCTGGCACGCGGGGCTGCCCACCCCGGCTTGGATGGGCGCGGCCCTGATCTACGTCCTGGGCTACAGCGCCGCCTGCCTGGCCCTGTCCGCGCAGCTCTTCGAGCAGAAGGAGTTCTAATGCGGGCGCCGCGGGCCCTCGCCGTCTTCGGGCTGGGCGCGGCGCTCGCGCTGGCGGCGGGGTCTGCTCTCGAGCGCGAGAGTCCGAGCCTCCCCTCGCTGGCCGAGCTGCCCCGCACGCCCTTCGTTCAAGAGGACGCGGCGCTGGCGAGCGCGGGCCTGCGCGCGGTCGCGGCCGACCTAGCCTGGGTCCAGATGCTCCAGTACGCGGGCGGCGGCATCCCGGAACTGACGGACCCCCCGAGACGGCCCTACCACCATCTCCAAGATCTCAGCCTGCGCGCGGCGCGCCTGGACCCCGCCTTCCACCGGGCCTATCTCTACGGCGCCGGGGTGCTGGGCTGGCTGCGCGGCGTCGAGCGCGTGGACGAGGCCGTCGACATCCTGCGGGAGTGCCTGCGGCGCGATCCCGCGGAGCCTCTCTGCCGGACCTACCTGGCGGCGATGGCCTACAAGCGCAAGGGCGACAACGCGCGCATGCTCGCCCTGCTCGACGCCAGCTTCGACGACCCGCGCGCGCCTACCCGGATGCGCGTGGTCCTGGCCAACCTCTACAAGGCCCGCAGCGACCTTGCCCGCGCGCTCGAACTCTGGGAAAAAATCCGCGCCAACCCGCGGGACGAGGCGGAGCACCCCCGGGCGGTCCAGCAGATCGAAGAACTCCGGCAACGCCTGCGGGAAAGACCGGGGACCTAATCCATCTGTTCGCCGTCGCCCTCGTCGGCGTCCGGCGGCGCGGGACGGCCCCGCGGCGCGTCATCGTCGGACCGCTGCTTCCAACGGCCGCGGCCGGGGTCCTCGCGCCGGGATTCCATGCCGCGCCGGGGCCCATGTTCCCGCTTGAGCATGAGCTTGGCGCGTTGGGCCGGGGTCAGCAAGGACTTCAGACGCACCGCCAGTCTCTCGCCCTCGTCGCGAACGGCCGCGCGGGCTGCCTCGACCTCCTCGAGGGCGGCCGCGATCTTGGCGTCCCCCGCTTCCAGGTCCATCTGAGCGCGCAGACGCCGCAGGGCGGTCTTGAGCCGCTCGCGCAGGGACTTGGCCGCTTCCCGGTGCGACTTGAACGCGGTCTTTACCTGCGCGGCCTGGGCGTCATTGAGCCCGAGCTCTTCCTCAAGGCGCTTCCCCATTCCGTCTTCAGACGGGGGGCCCTCGTGACGCGCCGCCGAGACGGCAAACGGAACGGCCAGCAGGCTGGCCGCGAGGACGGCGCAAGCGATCGGCTTCATGCATCCACCTCCTTAGGGCTCCGCACGGGGCGGCTTTGTGCCGCCCGCGCCGGAGCATCGGCATGCGTGTCCCTCATGATACGACAGAACGCGCTTGACGGTGTCGGACAGGCGCGCGAGAACGCAGCGGATCGGATAGACGTGACGACCGTCGCAGGAGCAAGTCACCGCGCGCAGGAGCTTGAGCTCCCGCTCGACCTCCTCGTCCCTTTCGCGCAAGGCCGCAGCCTCCTCCTCCCGCCCATCGGCGGCCAGAGCCTCGGCCCAAGCGCGGTCCGCCTCCACCTGCTTGCGCACGGCTTCCTCCAGGCGCAGCTCCCGCGCCTCCAACCGGGGCAGGTCCACGCTCGCCTGATCGTCCCACCCGACCCCCTCCCCCTGTCCCAAGGACGTCGCCACCCGCGCCAAGCGATCCCGGATGCGCCGATGGATCCCGATCGTCGCCTTGTCGCCCATAAGCCCCCCGCAGTTCCCCTCGCGTATCTATCATAGCATGGCCGCAACGAATGGACCGCGGGTCCGCTCCGAGCGTCGTGCCAGGGCATGATCGTTGCGAGGGGGACGGCGGGCAGCGCCATAATGAAATGAACGGAATGAATCCCGAATGTTGGACCGTGAAAAACCAGCAGGCTCTGGCGGACGCCCAGGCGCTCGCCCGCGAGCGGGGGCATCAGGAGCTCTCCGAGGAGCACGCGCTGGCCGCCCTCCTCGCCCAGAAAGACGGCGTCGTCCCGGAGACCCTGCGCAAAGCCGGTCTGGACCCCGCGGACGCGGCGCGGGAGGTCGAGCGCGCGCTGGCCAAGAAGCCGCAGTCCTCCGGCGCGCAGCCGCACGCCTCGCCCGACTTGGAAAAGGCCCTGGCCAAGGCCGAGGACCGCATGAAGGCGATGCGGGACGAGTTCGTCTCCGTCGAGCACCTCCTGCTCGGCCTCCTGGACAACGGCGACGGGGCGGCCAAGCTGCTGGCGCGACTGGGACTGACCCCCGACCGGTTCCTCGCGGCGCTCACGCAGGTCCGCGGCAGCCGGCGCGCGACCTGACCAACGCCGCCCGGGACGGCCTGGCCTTTCGCGCGGCCGTTCCGTTGCGATGATCTTGAGCGCAGGACCCTCCCGGGGAGGGAGGAAAGCAGGGCGGTCACGGCGGCCGCCCTGCCCTCGTTCTAGGGGATACTATGACCCATCACAAGACGTCGGGAACCCGCGCGGCGGCCGCCTCGGAAATCCGTCTTTCCGAGAATCAACGAAAAGTCATCAAGGACAAGTACCTCCGGGACGCCCCCTCCGTGGAGTCCTGGCTCAAGGGCGTGGCCGACAATATCGCGCTGGCCGAGGTCCTTGTCGCGCCAGAAGCCGAGTCTTGGGGCGTCTTCGAGGGCGTGGAGCGCCGCGTCGCTCCCGTGCCCGCGGCGGGCCCCGCGCCGTCCTCCCGCGTCCTCCTCTATCACGCCGGCGGCCGGAGCCTGGAAGCGCGCCAAGCAAACTTCCGGCGGCTCATGGCCAATCTGGAGGGAGTCTGCGCCGCGATCCCGGAGGCCCGGCGGCGGCGCGAGGAATGGGCCGAGCGCTTCCAGGCGCTGATGGGGCGCTGGGATTTCCTGCCCAATTCCCCCACCCTGATGAACGCCGGCCGCGACCTCCAGCAACTTTCGGCCTGCTACGTCCTTCCGGTCCCCGACTCGATGGAGGGCATCGTGGCGGCCCTGGCCGCCCAGTCCTTGATCCAGAAATCGGGGGGCGGGACCGGCTTCTCCTTCTCCCGCCTGCGGCCCGCGGGCGACGCGGTGATGCAGACCCAGGGGCTCGCCTCGGGCGCGCTCTCCTTCATGCGCCTTTTCGACACGATGACGGACGTGGTCAAGCAGGGCGGCACGCGGCGGGGCGCCAACATGGCCATCCTGCGCTGCGATCATCCCGAGATCATGGACTTCATCCGCATGAAGCAGAAGCCCGGCGTCCTGGAGAACTTCAACATCTCCGTGGGCGTGGACGCCGCGTTCATGAAGGCGGCCTTGGCCGACGCCGAGTACGACCTGGTCAATCCCCGCACCGGCGAGCCCGCGGGCAAGGCCCGCGCCAAGGAAGTCTTCGACGCGATGTGCGAGTCCGCCTGGAGGACCGGCGATCCGGGCTACGTGGTCCTCGACCGCATCAACGAGTCCGGGTCCAACCCCACCCCGGCGCTGGGGCGCATCGAGAGCACCAACCCCTGCGGGGAGCAGCCGCTGCTGCCCTGGGAGGCCTGCAACCTGGGCTCCCTGAACCTGTCCCATTTCGTCGCCGGCGAGCCCTTGGCCGGCCGCTTCGACTTCCCGCGCCTCAAGGAAGCCGTGACCCTCGCCGTGCGCTTCCTCGACGACGTCATCGAGGTCAACAACTACCCCCTGCCGGAGATCGAGGCCCTGGCCAAGGGCAACCGGCGCATCGGGCTGGGCGTGATGGGCTGGGCCGAGGCCCTGGTCAAGCTGGGCCTGCCCTACGACTCTCCCGAGGCGCTGGCCGCGGCCGACCAGGTGATGTCGGCCGTCAATGGGGCGGCGCTGGAGGCCTCCGAGACCCTGGCCAAGGAGCGCGGGGTGTTCCCCAACTGGACGGACTCGATCTACGACCCCGCCTCGACGCATTTCCGCGGCGAGGAGCGCCACCCGCGCCACTGCGCCCGCACCACCATCGCCCCGACCGGGACGATCGCCATCGCGGCCGGCCTCCAGGGCGGAGGCATCGAGCCCTTCTTCGCGGCCGCCTACGTCCGCCGCAACGCCAAGGCGCTCGAGGCCGCCAAGCAGGGCCGGGAGGCCGCTGAGCAGGACGTCTTCTTCGAGGTCAACCCGCTCCTGCGCCAGGCCGCGGAGCGTCAGGACTGGTTCGGGCTCGGGGAAAAGACGCTCTGGCGGCGCGTCGCCGACAACCACGGCTCCGTGCGCGGCCTCGGCGCGATCCCGGAGCAGATCCAGCGCGTCTTCGCGACCGCCCACGACGTCTCCCCCGAGGCCCACGTGGGCATGCAGGCCGCGTTCCAGCGCCACACCGACAACGGAGTCTCCAAGACCGTCAACATGCCCGCCGGCGCCTCCGTCGAGGACGTGCGCCGCGCCTACCAGATGGCCTACGAGCTCGGCTGCAAGGGGATCACGATCTACCGCGACGGCTCCAAGGCCCAGCAGGTCTTGAGCCTGGCGCCGACCCCGTCCAAGGCCCGGCGCCGCGTCCCGGAGAGCGCTTTCGGCCTGGCCTCGGAGTACTATCTCATCCGCACCGGCTACGGCCCCCTGCACCTCCACGTCAACTATGACGAGCTCGGGCCTCTCCAGCTCTTCGCCAACATCCCTCCGCTGGGCACCGAGATCTCGGGGCTGGCCTCGCTGGTCGGCATCCTCATCTCGAAATACCTGGCCCAAGGCGGCAGCCCGCTCGCGCTGCTCAAGCACCTCAACTCCATCAAGGGCGACCGCCCCATCGGCCTGGGCGCCTCGCGCGTGGATTCCATCCCGCATGCCATCGCCATCGCCCTGCGCGCGCACCTGAAAAAAACCGGCTGGACCCCGGAGGGGTCCGGCGGCGCCCTCCCCGCGGCGGCGGCGGCTCCGCGCCCGACGCTGGAGCACTGTCCCGCGTGCTATTCCTCCAACGTCTCCTTCGAATCGGGCTGCTCGGGGCCGACCTGCCACGACTGCGGCTACTCGAACTGCGCTTAAGGGGGCGGTGCCCGCCTGCGTCCTGGTAGGCCGCCGTCGGCCTTCCCCCGGCGAGGCGTGTGGAGGCGCGGCGATGGCCCGCGGCCGCGCCGGAACCCGAGCGGCGGTCGATCCGCCGCGTCCTCGACGGGGGAAGGCCGACGGCGGCGCGCCCGCGCGGGGGCGCCTCTACCGCACGCGCAGGAGGTCGATGGCGGCGATGGCGCCGAGGGCTTGGCCGTCGCGCACCACCAGGACGCGCTGGACGCGGCGGCGGAGCATGTGGCGCTCGACCTCGTCGAGCGGGAGGTCCTCCTCCACCTGGACGAGGACGCGGGACATGAGCTGGCCGACGGTCGCGCAAGGGCGCGCGGCGATGGGATCGTGCTCGGGCTCGGCGTAGAAGTCCTGGGCGCGGCGCGTGCAGTCGCGCAGGTAGGCGGCGACGTCGGACTGGGAAAGGACGCCGGCCAGGCGACCGTCGGCGCCCAGCACCGGGGCTCCGGTCTGGCCCGCCTCGAAGAGGCGCCGCGCCGCGCCCCAGGCGTCCTCGTCCTCCCGCAAAACGACGGCCAGGGGGCGCATCAAGTCCGCCGCCGTGCGGATCCCCGCGCCCCGCGGCTCATTCATCGTCGGACCCCGGCTGATCGAGCAGGGCGTGGCGCACCGCGTTGACGGTGCGTCGGGACACGCTGATGCCGCGCTCCGTCTTGAAGCGCCGAGTGAACTCGGCGTCGGTGGCGGAGGGAGCCGCCCGAAGCCAGCGGGAGAGGACCTCCTTGAGCACGCGGCGCTGGCCGGGGACGAGGGCGATCATCGGGACCCGCGTTCCCCAGGGCAGGGCCACGGCGCGGTGCGACAAGGCGCGGCTGACGGTGCTCGGGGACAGTTGGAGGCGCCGCGCCAGCAGGCGCAGGCTGACCGGGCGCAGGTCCTGCGGACGGCGCGTGCGCAGATAGTCCGCCTGGATCGTCCCAAAGGACTCCAGGATGCGGAAGATCGCGCTTTGGCGCAGGTTCAAGGTCTCCAGGCGCTTGAGCAGGTGGCGCAGGCGGCGGCGTTCTCCCCCGGTAAGCCGGCCCGACGCCTTCCATGTCTCCAGGTCGTCGTAGCGCAGTTGATAGCGCCCGCGCGCCCAGTAGGGCGCCTCGAACTCAAAGGCGATCTTGTCCCCCTCGCGGACCAGGCGCGCCAGGCAGGCCACGCCGGGAACGGCCGGGGCGGTCTTGGGGGCGCCGGCGAACTCGGCTTGGGCTCCGATCTCCAGCAGAAGGTCGTTGACGCCGCGCGCCTCCTCATCGCTCAGGCCGGTGCGCCGGGCGATCTCGGGCAGAGAGACGGCCTCCTCGGCGTTGAGGAAGTACCGTTCGAAAGCGGGACGGCCCATGCGGCGGATGACCGCGAGCAGCTCCCTGCGGGCGTCCAGCGTCCCCTCGACGTCCACCCGCTCGCCGGCGGAGACGCGGCCCTCGTCCACCGCGTAGAAGCTCGAGGCCAGGCGGCCCCCCGGCCAGCGCTGGCGGCGTATGGCGGGCGGCAGGTCCGGCGCGCCGAAATAGAGCTTGCGAAAAAGCGGGTCCTTCTCCACGCGCCGGACCTGCCGGGCGAACTCGCTCTCGGGCATCTCGATCCAGTCCGCCATGCGCAGGCGGCCCAGGATCGCCAGCCTCTGCTCCACGCGCAAGCCAAGCTTCTGTTCCATGGGATGTGGCCGGAGGCCTCCGGAAACGCTAGTATCCTCTCGGCGCTTCCAAGCCTTTACCCAAGATACTATAGCAACAATATGACCAGAACGCGAGAACCCGGCCCCGGCAGCGGCGAGCACAAGCTGGCTCTCACGCTTTACCAGGCCTTCAAGAACTCCAACGACGTCATGTTTTTTTGCGATCGCGAGGGAACGATCCTGGACGTCAACGAGGCGTTCACGCGCCACTACGGCTGGACCCGCGCCGAGGCCGTGGGACGCAACCCGCGCATCCTGCGCTCGCGCCACACCACCCCCGAGATCTACGCGGGGATGTGGCGGCGGATTCTCGACCCCGCCGTCGGCTTCTGGCGCGGCGAGCTGGTCAACCGCGCCAAGGACGGGCGGGAAATCCCGATCGTCCTCACGATCACGGCCGTGCGCGACGAACGCGGCGAGATCGTCGGCTACATCTCCAACGCGGTCGACGTCGGCGAGCTGCGCCGGCTCCAGGAGCGCGTCGCGCAGTCCGAGGCGCTGGCCCAACTCGGCCAGATGGCGGCCGTGGTCGCGCACGAAATCCGCAACCCGCTCGGCTCCATCGTCATGGCCGCGCGCCAGCTCGCCGGAGAAACCCTGACGGAGGAAGACCGCGCCCTGGTCCTCAAGATCCTCCGCGACGAGAGCTCGCGCCTCAACGAGACCCTGACCAACTTCCTGGCCTACGCCAGGCCGCGCCCCCTCAAGCTCGAGCGCGCCGACCTCAACGCCCTGGCGGGGGAGATCGCGCGCATCCTGGCCGCCGGCAGCGGCGCGCGGCCCCGGCTGGAGACCGCCTTCGACGCGGAGCTGGAGCCCTTCCGCTTCGACCCGGACCAGATTCGCCAGGTCGCCTGGAACATCGCCCTCAACGCGGCGCAGGCCGTCGAGGGACGCGGCCTGGTGCGCATCGCAACCGGGCGCCGGGAGGGCTTCGCGTTCCTTCGCGTCCAGGATGACGGGCCGGGCGTGCCGGCCGCCGCGCGCGAGGAGATCTTCCAGCCCTTCAAGACGACCAAGTCGCACGGCACCGGCCTGGGCCTGGCCATCGCCGAGCGCATCGCGCGCGCGCACGGCGGGCGCATCGAACTGGAGAGCGAGCCGGGCCGCGGCGCCGCCTTCACCCTGCTGCTGCCGACGGCCCCCGGGTGAGCCTTCATGGATGAAAAGCGGATCCTGCTGGTCGAAGACGACCCCGCGCAGGCGGCGCTGTTCTCCCTCGAGCTGAAGCGGCGCGGCTTCCTGGTCGAGTCGGAGACGCGGGCCGCGGCCGCGGCCGCGCGCGTGGAAAAGGAGATCTTCGACGCGGTCGTCACCGACCTGCGCCTGGGCGCCGGCGACGGCCTGCAGGTGCTGGCCGCGGCGCGCGCCAGCCAGCCCGAGACCGGGGTGATCGTCATCACCGGGCACGGCTCCATCGACACCGCGGTCGCCGCGATGAAGGCCGGCGCCTTCGACTACCTGACCAAGCCGGTGGAGCCCGAGGAGCTGGCCCTGGCCCTGCGCAAGTCCATCGAGCACCGGGACTTGCTGGGCGAGGTCCGGCGCCTGCGCGCCGAGCTGAAGGAAGGGCTGGGGTTCTCCCGCATCGTCTCGGCCAGCGCGGCCATGCGCCGCGTCCTCGCGCTGGTGGCCAAGGTCGCGGCGACGGACGCCACCGTGCTCGTGACCGGCGAGTCCGGCACGGGCAAGGAGCTCGTCGCCCGCGCCATCCACGAGAACTCCCCCCGGCGCGACGGCTCCTTCGTCGCCCTCAACTGCGGCGCCCTGCCCGAGGGCCTGCTGGAAAGCGAACTCTTCGGACACGTCAAGGGCTCCTTCACGGGCGCCGACCGCAACAAGCGCGGCCTCTTCGAGGAGGCCTCCGGCGGCACCCTCTTCCTCGACGAGGTGACCGAGACGACGCCGGGCCTGCAGGTCAAGCTCCTGCGCGCGCTGCAGGAGGGAGAGATCCGCCGCGTCGGCGACAACCACCCCATCAAGGTCTCGGCGCGCGTGGTCGCCGCCTCCAACCGGGACCTGCGCAAGCTCGTGGCCGAGGGCAAGTTCCGGGAGGACCTCTACTACCGCCTCAAGGTGTTCCCCATCGAGATCCCCCCCCTGCGCGAGCGGATCGAGGACGTGCTTCCGCTGGCCGAGTCCTTCCTCAAGAAGGCCCGCGTGCGGACGGGCTCGCCGGGCTCCCAGTTCTCCCCGGACGCGGTCAGGGCCCTCGGCGCCTACGCCTGGCCCGGCAACGTGCGCGAGCTCGAGCACGCCGTCGAGCGCGCCCTCATCATGGCCGCCGGACCGCAGATCGAGGCCGGCGACCTGCCGCCCGAGATCGCCGCCGGCGTCTCGCCGGCCCCCGCCCGCAAGCCCCGCCGGAAGCGCTGACGCGGCTCCTTAGCCCCGGGACAGCTCCCAAGCCGCCTCGCGCCACCCGCGGCCGATGGGGCGCGTGCGGCCGCCGGCCGCGCGAGCCGCGGCCTCCATTCCGGAGTTGCCCGCGCCGTACTCCGCGCGCAGGCCCGCCAGCCCCTGCCGCCGCGCATGACGCGCCAGCATCCGGATCAGAAATGAGCCGATCCCGCGGCCGTGCCATCCGTCGCGGACCGTGACCGCCAGCCGCGCCCGGTCCTCGCCGTCGGCGCGGTCCCAGCGCGCGACGCCGAGCAAGCGCGCCGCGCGGCCTCGCCGCTCGATGGCCCCCAGGTACGGCAACGAATCTGCCAACGACGGGCCGGATCGTTGCGCCATGTTCCGGTTCATGCGGGATCAGGGAGCGATCGCCTACGTTCACGCCGGGGCGGTCTACCTCAACCTCACCAACCGCTGTCCGGTCGCCTGCCGCTTCTGCGTCAAGCGCGCGTGGCGGTGGGACTTTCGCGGCCGCGATCTGAAGCTGGGCCGCGAGGAGCCCTCCGCCGCCGAAGCCTGGGACGCCGCGCGAGGCCGGCTGGAGGAGACGGCCTCGCGCGAGCTCGTGTTCTGCGGCTATGGAGAATGCACGTACCGCCTGGACGCCGTCCTGGGCGTCAGCCGGCGCGCCCGGCGCTGCGCGCCGGACCTGCGCCTGCGCCTCAACACCATCGGGCTGGGCAGCCTCCTCTGGGAGAGGGACATCGTCCCCGAGCTGGCGGACGCGCTTGACGCGGTCTCCGTCAGCCTCAACACGGCCGACCCGGCGCAGTGGATCCGCCTGCACGCGCCTCGGCGCCGCTACGCCGCGGCTGGGTTCCGGGCCGTCCTGGACTTCACCGCCGCCTGCGTCCTCCACGGCCTGGAGACGACGGTGACGGCCGTGGACCAGCCCGGCGTGGACCTGGAGGCCGTGGAGCGCCTCGCCGCGTCCCTGGGCGCCCGCTTCCGGCCGAGGCCGCCGCTATGATGGAGCGGCCGGGGACGCCGCGGCGGCCTCCGGGCTCCCGCCCGCGATCGCCTTGAGGAAAGCCGCGCCGTAGCGCGCGAGCTTGCGCTCGCCCACGCCCTTGACGCCTCCCAGGGCGTCGAGCGTGCCCGGCTTGAGCGCGGCCATCTCGAGCAGGGCGCTGTCGTGGAAGACCACGTAGGGCGGCACGCCCTGCTTCTGGGCGATCAGCCGCCGCAGGCGGCGCAGACGCTCGAAGAGCTCCTCGTCGGCCGGCGCGCCGGACGGCCCCCGGCCGGCGGCGGAACGGGATTTCGTCTTCGCGCGCGCGCGGTCGCGCGGCACGGCCGGCACTCCCAGCCGCACCGTCCCTTGACCGCCGCAGAGCTCCTTGCCGGCCTGGGTGATGCGCAGGAGAGGATAGTCCCCGCTCTCGGCCGTCTCTAAAAAACCCTGCACGATGAGCTGGTCGATCCAGGAGCGCGCCGTCGCCTGGCCGGCGTCCTTGAGGATCCCGAAGACCTTGAGCGCGTCGTGGTCGTTGCGGCGCATGCGCTCGTCGGCGCGGCCCACGAGAAGATCGACGACGTAGCCCGCGCCGAAGCGGCCCTCCGTCCGCCAGGCCGCGCTGAGGACTTTTTTGGCCGCGAGCAGGGCCTCGTCGTCGGAGAGGCTCTTCGTCTCGCCCAGGCAGACGTCGCAGGCGGCGCAGCCCTCGCCGCCCGCCGCGTACGCCGCGCCGAAGTGCTCGACGAGCAGGCGATGCCGGCAGACCGGGGCCGCGGCGTAGCGGCCGATCTCCCGGAGCTGGCGCTCAAGCGCGCGCCGGCGCTCGGGCGCCAGCGCCCCGTCCTTCTGCGCCAGCCATCGGTGCAGGACGAGGTCGGACGCCGAGAAAAGCAGCACGCACTCCGCCGGCAGGCCGTCGCGGCCCGCGCGGCCCGACTCCTGCTGGTAGTGCTCGACCGAGCGCGGCGTGTTGGCGTGCACCACGTAGCGGACGTTGGAGCGGTCGATGCCCATGCCGAAGGCGATCGTCGCCGCGACCACGTCGAGCCGCTCGTTGACGAAGTCGTCCTGGGCGCGCCGCCTCTGCTCGGCGGGCAGGCCGGCGTGGTAGGCCGCGCAGGAAACCCCGGCCTTTCTTAATCCCGCGGCCAGGCGGTCGACGTCCTTGCGCGTCTGCGCGTACACGATTCCGCCCTCGCCGGGATGGCGGCGCACGACATCTAAAACCTGTCCCGACTGGTCCCGGCGCGGGAAGGCGCGGTAGATCAGGTTGGCGCGGTCGGGATGACCGACCAGGCGCAGAGGCTCGCGCAGGGCGAGCTGGGCGCGGATGTCGTCTTGGACGACGGGCGTGGCCGTGGCGGTCAGCGCCATGCGCGCCGCCTTGGGGAAGCGCTCCAGGACCTCGGCCAGGCGGCGGTACTCGGGCCGGAACTCGTGGCCCCAATGGGAGACGCAGTGCGCCTCGTCGACCGCAATCAAAATAAGCCGCGCGGCAACGTCCTCCAAAAGATCCCCCACCAGAAGCCGCTCCGGGCTCACGTACAGAAGCTCGGTCGTTCCCGCGGCCAAGCGCCGATAAGCCTCGCCGCGGCCGTCGGCTTCCAGGTTGGAATGCAATGCATCCGCGGCCAGCCCCGCCTCGCGCGCCGCCGCCACCTGGTCGTCCATCAGCGCGATGAGCGGCGAAACGACCAGAACCAGCCCCCGCCCCATGGCCGCCGGCAGTTGATAGCAAAGGCTTTTGCCCCCGCCCGTGGGCAGGACGACCAGCGCGTCGCGCCCGGAGAGCGCGGCCTCGACCGCTTCTTTTTGAAGAGGCCGGAAGGAACCGTAGCCCCACCGGCGGCGCAGGGCTTCCTCGGGGGTCATCGTTTCAACCTCATGGACCGTCGGGCGGAGCCCTATTATCCAAATTTTATGGAGCAAACGGCGCTTCTGCTATAATGCTCCGTCGTTCACGGAAGGGTGACCGAGCGGTTGAAGGTAGCAGTCTCGAAAACTGCCAGGGGCGCAAGCCCCTCGTGGGTTCGAATCCCACCCCTTCCGCCGGTTTTCCAGCGAGGTCTCCATGTCCTGGCTCCAGAAGCTCAATCCGTTCAAGAAGCCCGAGGCGCCGACGGCCCCCGCGGCGGAGATGCCCGCCATCCCGGGACTGCCCCGGCTGCCGCCGGAGCTGGCCGGCGATCCCGCGGCCAAGGGGATGATGGGAACGCTGCTGCGCAAGTGGAAGGACCCCGCCTTTCTCAAGCAGATGCGGACGCTGGCCCTGCACATGCGGCGCGACGGCGTCGACGTCAAGGACTTCGCCGCGGTCAAGGGCTGGATGGAGACGAACAAGGAGCGCATCGAGAGCGGCGCCTTCGCCGAGGAGCCGGCCAAGCCGGGCGAGACCTACGTAAAGACAACGCCCGAGGTCGGGCGCAACGAGCCCTGCCATTGCGGCTCGGGCAAGAAGTTCAAGAAGTGCCACGGCCGCTGACGCGGCGCGGCCCGGTCAGGCCTCCAGGCTTTGGAGGTGGAGGCGGCGGTTGAGGGCCTCGGCGCCTTCCTTGACGGCGTCCAGCTTCGTCTCCAGCAGGAAGGCGATCCGGCGCCGCAGGAAGGGCTGAAACGGGCCCAGGAGGGCGGACAGCTTATAGCTCTCGCTGTGCTCAAGCATGGTTCCCCCGGAGACCGGGCGCAGACTCAGGCGGAACTCCATGCGGCGCAGGGGACCCTCCAGCATCGCGCCGCGATAGCCGCCGTCCGAGCCGAACTCGAAACGGAAGACTCCGCGCCAAGGCAGGCCGAGGAACCGCCCCGAAAGGACGGCCCGCGCGGGCTCTTCGTCGGCGGCGGCGAGCTCCACCGCGTCCACCTTGGGGTCGTAGCGCGCGATCTCGCGCAAGTCCCCCAGGTAGCGCCGGACGACGCCGGCGGGCGCGCTGACGAGCAGACGGCGAGAGATGGTCAGCATCGGGGAATTAAATCTGGAGCGGGCGAGCGGAATCGAACCGCCGTCTGATCCTTGGCAAGGACCCGTTCTACCAATGAACCACGCCCGCGGTTCGGCGGCGATTTTAGCACGAATCAAGCGGACTTGGGGAGAAGCGCCGCGGCGGCCTCGTCGGCGAGCATGCGGCGGTTCTCCTCGTCGCGGGCCTGCAGGATCTCGGCAAAGCGCCGGCTCAGGGCCGCGACCACCTGGGGGTCGTAGAGGGTGCCGGAGCGCTCCTCGATGTAGCGCAGGGCGTCCTCGGGCTTCCACTCGCCCTTGTACACGCGCTTGGAGGAGAGCGCGTCGAAGACGTCGGCCACGGTCACGATGCGCGCCTCCAGCGGGATCTTCTCGCCCTTGAGCCCGTAAGGATAGCCCGTGCCGTCCCAGCACTCGTGGTGGCCCACCGCGATGGCGGCGGCCAGGCGCAGCAGGCGACTCTCGGCGCGCGCGAGCATGCGCTCCCCGTAGACCGTGTGCTTCTTCATCTCCTCGTACTCCTCGGGCGTGAGCTTGCCCGGCTTGCGCAGGATGGAGTCGGGGATGGCGACCTTGCCCACGTCGTGGAGCGGGGCGGCGTAGCGGATCTCCTCGGCCTCCCGCTCGGAAAGCCCGACGCCGAGCGCGAGCAGGCCGGAGAAGCGGCTCATGCGGCGCAGGTGGCGGCCGGTGTCCTCCTGGTCGCGGAACTCGGCGACGAGCGCCATGCGGTAGATGGTCTCGAGGTGGGAGCGGCGCAGGTCTTCGTAGAGGGTCGCGTTCTCGATGAAGCTGGCCGCCATCGTGGCCAGGATGCGCAGGAGCCCCTCGTCCTCCTCGGTGAAGTTCCCCTTGGCCTTGTTGAGCACCTCGAAGACGCCCAGGGCCTTGCCGTCGCGGCCGCGCAGGGGCACGGCGAGCACGGTGCGCGTCTGGTAGCCGATGATGCGGTCAAGGTCCTGGGCGAAGCGCGTGTCCTTGTAGGCGTCGCGGATGTTGACGGCAGAGCCGGTCTTGGCCACGAAGCCCGCCACGCCCTGGCCGATGGGAACGCGCAGGACCTTCTCCTCCACGCCCACCGCCGCCCGGGTCCACAGCTCGCCCTTGGCGGCGTCGACGAGGAAGACCGAGCAGCGGTCGGCCAGGAGGATGTTGCGCACCTCCTCGGCGATAATGGTCAGAAGGCGGTCGAGATGGGTCTCGGCCGCGACCATGCGGCCGAAACGCGCCAGGAGGGACTGTCTCTTCTCGAGCTCCTGCCTACGCCCCACGCCGTCCGTCCAGAGCCCGCGCGACGTATTCGGAGAGATGAAGCACCGTGGCGTCAGGATAGTATTTCCGAAAACCGCGGGCAAGCTGGATCAGGCACGACGTGGAGCTGGTGAGCACCGTCCTCGCCCCGATGGAGACCGCGCCGCCCGCTTTGCGCCGAAGGATCTCGTCCGAGAGCTCCTCATGCGTGAACGCGAACGCCCCCGCCCCCCCGCAGCAAACGTCGGCGTCCGGCATCTCGACGAACGTCCCGCCCGCCGCCGCCCGCGCCGCCCGCCGCGGCTCGTCCCGAAGTCCCTGCCCGTTGAGCGCCCGGCAGGAGTCGTGGTAGGAGACGGTCCCCGCCGACGCGGCCGCGGGCAAGCCCGCGGCGCAGGAGCCGTAAACCTCCACGACGTCCTTCACGCGCGCGGCGAAGCGCTCCGCCCGCTCCCGCCAGGCCGCGTCGGCGTCGCCCAGGAACATCTGCGGATATGTCTTCAGGAACGCGACGCACGACGAGCAATCCCCCACCGCCTCCGCCTCGCCCGCCGCCTCCGCACGCTCGATGTTGCGCCGCGCCAAGGTCCGCGCGTCCTCCAGTTCCCCGTAATTGTGCGCCAGCAGACCGCAGCACGCGTTGTCGAGAAAGCGCCCGGGGCCGCGCAGCGCCGTCAGCGCGCGCCACGTCGCAGCGCCCACGCGCGGAAACAAAGAGCGCGGCCCGCACGGAGCGAAGTACAGCCAGGCATCCCCCTCTCCCGCCGCGCGCAGGGCCGGCAGCTCGTCGTCGAGAAGCCGCCGCGGCGCCTCCCGGACATGCTCGTCCATCGAGGCCAAAACGGGCAGGCCGGCGAGCCGAAGCAACGGCGCCGAAAGCCAGGACAGCCCCAGGCGCTTGAAGAAATAGCCGATCTTCAGAAAAGCCGCCAGCCGCCGCGGATCCTCGATTAAAAGCCGCGAGGCCCGCCTCACCAGCCAATGCGGCTTTCCCCGCAGCATCCGCCGCCCCTCCAGCGCGAGGTCGGGCACCGGCACCTTGGCGTAGCAGACGGTCTGGCAGGCCCCGCAGAGCAGGCAGGTCGAGAGCGCCTCCTCGGCCGCCGCGGGATCGTCGAGCTTTCCCTCCAGCATCAAGCGCACGATCTGCGCCCGCCCCCGCGGCGACTGCGCTTCCCGCCCCGTCGCGACGTAGGTCGGGCAGGCCTGCTCGCAGTAGCCGCAGCGCGAGCACTGCGCCGCCGCGTCGTAGTCCCCGCGGTCGCCCAGAGCCGTCCTCAGCCGTCCCAGCGTCTCCGCCACGCTTCATTATACCGCTATTCGGAAATGCGCAGTTTGCACCCAACTGCAAAACAAAACATTGTAAGTTTCGGTTCGTTCGCTCATTCAGAGCCGCGCCAGACAATGCGTCTATAACAAATTAATATATTGTCTTATAAAGCATTATAAAGGCTCGCGGAGGCGCGTAGAATGACCAGGCATGAGCTTCTCCACGACCGAGCTCTACGCCTTGATCGGACGGCGCGTCAAGACGGAGAGGGAAGCGCGCCATTTTACCCAGCAGGAGTTGGCGGAGGCGGCGGCCGTGGACACCGCGCATTTGAGCCGGATCGAGAACGGGAAAACCGCGCCCAGCATCAATATGGTCAAGAGATTGGCCGACGCGCTGGGAGTCCCGGTCGCCAGTATTTTTGCGGACATCCCGACGCGCCAACTCCCTGATTACGGCTGGGCCGGCAAGATGGGCGCGATGGTCAAGGAGATGTCGCCCCGGCAGCGCTCGAAGGTCCTGCGCGTGCTCAAGTCCCTCGTCCGGGACGACTAGACGCTATGGGGATTTCCTCAGCGCATCTGTGCCGCGTCCGCAGGACACGCTCCTAGGACAGCTGCGGATTCAGGCGGCCGTCGGGGTCGAAGGCTCGGCGGACGCGGCGGGCCCACGGGGACCAGACGGCGGGCGGCCGGACGGCGGGCACGGAGGACGGGACCGCGACGGGAGCGGCGTAAAGCTTGTAGGTCGCGTCCAGGATGAGGCCGAGGGTCCCCCAGGAGCCGAGGACGAGGCGGGACAGGTCGTAGCCGGCCACGTTCTTGACGACCTTGCCGCCCAGCTCGACCACGTCGCCGTTGGACAGCAGAAGGCGCATCCCGAGCAGATCCTCGCGGGCGCCGGGCCAGGGACGGGCGGCGAGGAGGCCGCCGAGGGTGCCGGGGGCGTCGGGCAGCCGAACGTGGAGCTTCTCGCCCCGGAGCTGGTCGTGGAGGACCCGGAGCGGAATGCCCGCCTCGACGGTGAGGGTGAGGTTGCCGCGGTCCAGGTCCAGGATGCGGTCCATCCCGTGGGTGAGCAGCTCGACGGCGCCGTCGGGGGCCGCGTCGGGCCAGCGGGTCGAGGCGCCGCGGATGCGAAAGCGGACGCCCGGAGGCGCGGAGCGGACCGCCGCGACCAGGTATTGCGCCGCCGCGCTCGGCGGCGCAGGCGCGGGACGGCGGAACTCCGGGCCGGGGCGCGCCCCGCCGGGCGCGGGGAAGATCTTGCCGGGGTTGGCGAGATGGTCGGGGTCGAGGGCGTCCTTGACGCGGCGGAAGAGGGACAGGGTCTCGGGCGTGAAGAGCCAGGCCATGGCGTCGCGCTTGTCCATGCCGATGCCGTGCTCGCCGGAGAGCGAGCCGCCCAGCTCCACGCAGGCCTGGAGCATGGCGCGGCCGGCGGCCTTGACGCGGGCGGTTTCCTCGGGGTCGCGCTCGTCGAAGGCGATGTTGGGGTGGATGTTGCCGTCGCCGGCATGAAACAATAAATAGGCCTTGACGTCGTGCTCCGCGGCGATGCGTTGAATCCGCCGCACCACCTCGGGGAGCTTGTCGCGCGGCACCACGCCGTCCTCGACCAGGACGTTGGGGGCCAGGCGGGCGAGGGCGGCGTAGGCGCCGCGGCGTCCCTCCCAGAGGCGCTCGCGCTCGGCGGGGTCGCGCGCCGCGCGCACGGCGGAGGCGCCCTTCCCGCGGCAGAGGCTCTCGACGATCCCGGCCTCGCGCTCCACGTCGGCGCGGGGGCCGTCGAGCTCGATGAGCAGGACGGCGGGGTCCTTGAGATAGCCCAAGCCGCCGCCCGCCTCCACCGAGGCGACGGTGGCGGCGTCCATGGCCTCCAGGCAGCGGGGCAGGACGCCGGCCGCGATCACGGCCGAGACCGCCTCCACGGCGGCGTCGAGGACCGGAAACCCCGCCAGCAGGGTCCGGACGTCCTCGGGCAGCGGCGTCAGGCGCACCCAGAGCTTGGTCAGCAGGCCAAGCGTGCCCTCCGCGCCGATCAGGAGGCTCAAAAGCTCGGGGCCGTCGTCTTCGAGGGAGAAGCGCGCCAGGCTGCCGTCCGGAAGCACGGCCTCGGCGGCCAGGACGTGATTGGTGGTGACGCCGTATTTGAGGCAGCGCGGCCCGCCGGCGTTCTCGGCGGCGTTGCCGCCGATCGTCGAAACCCGGAAGCTCGCGGGGTCGGGCGCGTAGAAGAGGCCGAGGGGCTCGGCGGCCTTCTGCAGCTCCAGGTTGACGACACCGGGCTCGACGCAGGCGACGCGGGCGTCCCGGTCGATGGAGAGGATGCGGCGAAGCCGGGCCAGGGAGATCACCAGGCCTCCCCGGAGCGGGACGCAGCCGCCGGACAGGTTGGTGCCGGCGCCGCGCGCCGTGAAAGGGACGCGGCGGGCCGCGCACCAGGAGATCGCGGCGCCGACGTCTTCAGTCGAGCGCGCGATCAGGACGGCCTCGGGCCGGCCGCGGTCGAGCGCGCCGTCGTAGGAGTAGACGGCCAAGTCGGCCGCGGAGGTGAGCAGGGAGCCGGAGGCGACCCGGCGCTCCAGCTCCGAGAAAGGCGCGGCCATCAGGCCGGAGGAACGGGGAGGGTGAAGTAGAAGAAGGAGCCTTTCCCAGGATTGGACTCGACCTCCATCTCCCCCCCGTGCCTCTGCACGATCTCGCGCGCGATCTTGAGTCCCAGGCCGAAGCCCGCCTTGCGCAGGTCCTGGGCCTGCCTGGCCTGAAAGAAGCGCTCCCAGACGCGCGGCAGGTCCTCGGGGGCGATGCCGATGCCGGTGTCGCGCACGCCCACGCGGACGCGGCCGCCCGCGACGCCCGCCTCGATCGACACCGCCCCCCCCTCGGGCGTGTACTGCACCGCGTTGGTGCAGAGGTTCTGGAGGACCTGGCCGATGCGGTGGGGGTCGCCGCGCAGGGCCGGCAGCCCGGACGCCCCGCGGACCTCGAACGTCAGCTTCTTGGCCTGGGCGGCCACGGCGACGCGCGAGGCCACGTCCGAGACGACTTGCGCCAAGTCGAGGGGGCCCAGCTCGACGCGCAGCTTGCCCGACTCGATGGCGGCCAGGTCCACGAGGTCGGAGACCAGGAGGTTGAGGGCCTGGGCGGCCTTGTGGATGTAGGAGGCGAAGGCGAGCAGGTCGGGGCGGTCCTTGAGGCGCGCGCCGAGCAGCTCCGCGTAGCCCAAGATGGCGGTGAGCGGATTCTTGACGTCGTGGGCGACGGTGGCGAAAAACTTGGCCTGGAAGCCGTTGACCTGGGCGAGCTGGCGCGCCGACTCCTGGACCTCGCGCAGGAGCCGGGCGTTCTCGAGCAGGAGGAAGCGGCGCTCCAAGGCGCGCCGGATGGACAGGGCCAGACGCGAGACGTCCACGGGCTTGAGGAGCGCGTCGTCGAGGCCCAACTCCACGGCTCGGCTGACGCCCTTGAGCGCGTCCTGGACCGGAAACTGATCGACGAGGAGCACGATGCGCAGGTCCTTGTCGCGCTCGCGCAGCCTCACGGCAAGGTGGGCCCCGGAGAGCTTGGTCGTCTCCAGCGCGGAGCCGCCGATGGCGGCGAGGGCGAAGGGACGGCTCTCGGCCAGGCGCAGGGCCTCCTCGCCGCGCAGGGCCGTTTCCACCTCGTAGCCCAGCGCCAGCAGGGCCTCGGAGAGCCGCGAGAGCGTGGGCATGTCGTTGTCCACCAGGAGGATGCGCTCTCCCCCTGGAGACGCGCAGACGCCGCCGCGGGCCCCGAGGAGGATCTCGGCCAGCCGCGGGACGCACTCGCGGGGCAGCAGCGCGGGCCGGCCGGCCGCCGCAGCCGCGGCCGCGGCCGCGACGGGATCGACCGCGGTCGCCAGGTAGACCGCGGTCCCAGGCAGGGCCTGGCGGAGGCGGGCGTCGAAGTTCACGGCCTCCTCCGGTCCCTCGGCAAACTTGACCACCGCGACGCGGCCCAGGCCGGGGTCGCCGCTCCCGGCGCGCCCGGTCAGGCGCGCCAGCAGGCCGGGAGACGCCGCGGCCTCCTCGGCCAGGCGCACCTGCTCCCTCAGCATCTCGATGAGCCCCAACGACCCGTCCGTCTGGAAGAACTGGACTCCCGCCTGGCGGAGGGCGTTCTGGATCCCGTGGGTCAAAAACAGCGTCGGCGCGACCAGGAAGACGACCGGGACCTTGGCGGCCCGGACCTGGTCGAGAAAGCCCAGCGGCAGGGGCCAGGGCAGGCGGCGCAGGGGCGCCTGCGCGGCGGGAGACAGAGGGACGTCCGGCTCCAGGCCGAGCAAGACGAAGCCGCGTTCGCGCTGGAGGACGGCCAGGGCCTCGCGGTCCGCCGCGGGCAGACGGGACGCGTCGAAGACCGCGGCCGCGAATTCCGCCGCGCGGATCCGAAGGGCGGCCCGCCTCGCGTCGGACGCGAGCTCGCGCTCGAACCCGGACAGAAAAGCGGACAGCTCGCGCTCCGCGGCCCCCTCGATGCCGACCAGGAGGACGCGGCCCGGAGCAGGCGCGGTCAATTCGTCTCCGAGCCGGGGTGGTAGGCGCACTCCGCGCAGCGGCAGAGCTTGCGCAGGAGTTCGAAGGGATAGACGCCGGCGCCGTGCCCGTCCGAGAAAGCAAAGGACAGGGCGTAGTTGCCCACCACGTCGGCGCGCGCCGCGCCCAGGCCGTCGGGCACCGCGGCGGGATCCAGAAGCGCCTCGCCGCTCCACTCGTCCCGGCACGCCGCGCAGGGGCAGTGGCGGCGCAGCTGGGCGAAGGAGAGCACCGTCTCGTGGTCGTCCTCCCACAGGATGCGAAGCTGGGCGTCCTCGATCTTTTCGATCGCGCGCGGCGTGCAGTTCAGCATGCGATTTTTTATTCTATCATTTCCCTAAATTCCTCCAAGGATATACCAGATGAGTCCTCTTTTTTCCAGCCTTTTCGCGCTTTTTTTCGCCGGCTCGCGTGGCGCGGCCGCCGGCCTGCCGGCGGGACAGGCGGTCGTGACCGTCAACGGCACCCCCATCCTCCAGTCGGAGGTGATGGAGCGCCTGTGGAAGCGCCACGGGCCGCAGACCCTCGATGAGATGATCGACGAGCTGCTGCTGCGCCAGGCCGCGGCCAAGAGAGGCCTCAAGGTCGACTCGGCCGACGTGGACAAGCGCGTCGCCAAGCTGGAGGACCAGTTCGGCAGCCGGGCGCTCCTGCTGGCCCAGCTGGAGCAGGCGGACTCCTCGCTGGCCAAGGTCCGCGCGGACCTCGCCGACGAGATCCTGCGCGAGCGGCTTATCGCCCAGGCCAAGGGCCTGCTCGTGGCGGCCGCGGAGCTGGAGGAGGCCTTCCAAAAGAACAAGGACAAGCTCGGCCGGCCCGAGGCCGTGCATCTGCGCCACATCCTGGTCGAGACGGCCGACGAGGCCAAGGACGTCGTCGTCAAGCTCAAGTCCGGCGCGGACTTCAAGGCGCTGGCGCGCGAGCGCTCCCTGGCCGCCAGCGGCAAGGCGGTGGGCGGCGACTACGGCTTCGTGGCGCGGGGCATGCTCCCCTCCGAGATCGACCAGATCGCCTTCGCGATGAAGCCCGGCGAGACCCGCATCGTCCCCGGGCCGCGCGGCCAGCACGTCCTCCAGGTCCTGGAGGCCCGGCCGGCCAAGCCCGTGCGCTTGGCCGAGGTCAAGGACGACCTGCGGGAGCTTCTCCTGACCGAGAAGATCCGCAAGGCCGCGCCCGACTACCTGCGCGAGCTGCGCCGCCAGGCCGAGATCAAGACCCCCGGCGCTGCGCCGCCCGCGCCCTAACGCGCACCCTGATGGAGAGCAATGTCATGGGGACCGCCGTTCGATCCTTCCTTTGTCGGGGACGCGCGGCGTTGAGCCGCGCTCGGAGTGACGGCGCAGCTGTGAACGCTCGCCGCGCGGGCGCGCGGTCCGCACTCGCCTTCGCGGCATCGCCGGTTGGTTTGACCTTTGCCAAGGCAAAGGTCAAACCAACCGGCGGTCCCCAAGGAAGATGATGGACTGCGCCCCCATCCCGTATCGCAAGACGGCGTTTGTGTGCGTGCACGCGCGGGCGGACGGCCGCGTCGCCTGCGGCAACCCGGGGCGCGGCGGCCCGGAGGTGCTCGCCGCGCTCAAGGACGGCGTCAAGGCCGCCGGCCTCCAGGGCCGCGTGCGCGTGGCCCGCTCCGGCTGCCTCGACCTCTGCGAGCAGGGCCCCAACGTCTTTCTTCACCCCGACAACGAATGGTTTTCGGGCGTGACGCCCGCGAACGCGCTCGCGCTGCTTAAAAAGCTCACGGAATGACCATGGCTCCAGCCGATCGGGAACAGCTCGACGAGCGTCTCCGCGCGCTGGAGGAGCGCATGACCGACTCCGCGCGCGAGTTGGGCGACCTGCGCCGCCGCCTCCCCCCCATCGCGCGGCGCGAGCTGGCCGAGATCGCCGACGAGTGGCACGACGTCCACTACAAGTGGTGGGTGGGCACGCTCGCGGGCCTGCTGGCGCTCTTCACGCTTTCCTACGCGCTCTACACCAAGTTGGGCTGGGTGGCCGACCAGCGCGCGCTGCCCGTGGGCAGTGATTGGCTCCTGCGCCGCCTGCCCGTCGTCAACACCGTGCCGGTCCTGTCCTGGGGCTGGTTCGGCCTGCACCTCTACGCCGTGGGTGCGGCCGTGGCCTACTACCCCAAGCGCGTGCCCTTTCTGCTCTACGTCCTGACCGTCTACACCGCCGTGCGCGCGGCCTTCGTCTTCCTTTCGCCCATCGGCCATCCCGCCGACATGGTGGACATGCGCCTCCACGACCTCATCTTCTCCCGCCTGCTCGGGACCTGGACCTTCACCAACGAGTTCATCTTCTCCGGCCACACCACGATCCCGTTCCTGTTCTATTTATTCTTTCACTCGCGCGGCCTCAAGAGCCTCATGCTCGGGGGCTCGGTGCTGATGGGCGCCTGCGTGCTCCTCTCGCGCAACCACTACACCGTGGACGTGCTCGCCGCCTACCTCGTCGGCTACGCGCTCTATGGGCTGTCCGAGGCCAGCTACGAACGCTGGGTGCGCCCGATCTTCCGCCGCGTCTAAGCGGCCGGTCTCACGAGAAATGCGGGTCCAGCAGCAAAAGAAATTCCTGCGGCGTATGCGTCGGCAAAGGGGCTTTTTTGAAATCAACCTTATTCCTGGTCACGATCGCCTCGGCGCCGATCTCGCGCGCGGCCTCGCAAAGAACCGCATCCTCAAAATCCTGCAGATTGGAGTTGAGAGCGTTTTCCAGGACCGGCCGGGTCACGGCGGCGACTTCCAGAAAAGACAAACATTTGCGCACTTCGTCGCGAGCTTTGGAGCGTCCCAGGACTTTCCCCGCCAAATAGTGGATCGTCGTCAGAGTCGTGGCGCATAGATATCCCGTCACGCGCCCTTCCTCGATCAGGGAAAACAACCTGGCGGCGGAGTCGGAAAATGGCTCCCGGTCCAGCAGAAGATCCAGCACGACGTTGGTGTCGACGAGGACCTTCAAAGATGCTTTTCTTCCCAGCGACGGTGCATATCGTCGGCGACGACGTTGGCCCCGCGAAGGCTGCCCTTCAAGGAACAAACGATCGGCGTCAGTGCCGCGCGCGATTTGGCTGACGGCCCTCCCAACGCCTTGAAATAGTCGGCCACGATCCGCGAGATGGATTTCCCCCGCTTCTTGGCATAGGACTTCGCCTGAGAGATGAGGTTTTTCTCGAGCCGCAAGGTCAATTTCGTTTGCATGATTCAATCATATGACGTATATGACAATATGAAGTATACGTCAAAAACGCGGATTCAGCAAGAGTTGTTTTTAGGACGCTGCACTACTTAACCGACCAGACGGCCGCAATTCCGAATCCGAGAAGAATCGCTCCGGATGCGCGATTGACCCATATCAGCCGTGAACCGAGCCTTTCACGAAAGAGAGCGACCACGCCGCTCAAGAGCAGCCACCACAAAGCGGAACCAAGAAACACCCCCGACACCATGGCCGCGGCCGACGAAGGACTTTCCCCGCCGGTTCCTAATCCGAAGCCAGCGAACACCGCGGCGAAGGACAAGATGGTCGCGGGATTCGTAAGGGTCAAGAAAAGCGTCGAAGCATAAGCCGCAGCCAATCCGTTCCCATTCGCGCGAGTCGGCCCCTCCGCCAGCCGGGACATGAATGTTTTGACGCCAAGGCCGCACAAAAAAACGCCTCCGGCAGCTCGAAGCCAAAATTGATGCGCGGCCAAAGCTTGCGCGACGATGGTCAAGCCGAAAGCGGCGACCGCTCCATAGAGCGCGTCGGCCGTGGCGGCGCCAAGCCCCGACATGAATCCGCTGGCTCGGCCATGGGCTAAAGTCCGGTGTATGCAGAGCAACCCGATCGGTCCGACCGGAGCGGCGATCGAGAAGCCGATCACGACGCCGCGCAGGAAAAAGCTCATTTCTAAAGTTCGGGACGGCGCAGGAAGAGCAGGCGGAACTCCGGGGTTTCTCCCCAGGCGCGGCGGACGGCCTCGGCGTAGAGGCGGCCCTGCTCGGCGTAGCGCTCACGCGCGGAGGCAGCGGAGGCCTCCTCGACGCGGCCGCTCTTGAAATCCACGACGACGAGGCGCCCGGCGACGCGGGCGATCAGATCCATGGCGCCGCGCACGACGGTGGGGCCGTCGGCGTAGGCGAAGGGGACCTCGCGGCCCAGGATCTCGGCGGCGGCGAGCTCCTTGGCGGCCGGCGAGGCGAGAAAGCCCGCCAGCACGCGCGCCGCTTCGATTTCCGCCTCGGCCCAGCGCGGCCCGGGGGCGCGGCGCTCCAGCGCCGCGCGGACGCGGGACGCAGTGGACGCAACATCGCCGCCTTGCTTGAAATCCCAATCCTGGAGGACGCGATGGCAGAGCTGGCCGACCTCGGCGCCAGCCGGAGAAGCGGGTTCCTCCTCGGGGACCGGCGCAGCCTTCGGAGCTTCCTTCAAATAGCCGGTCGCGGCGCGAGTGCGTGGAACCGTGGCCCGCTCGCGACGGGCCTTGCGGCGCTCCCAGGCGGTCAGCAGGGCGGTGGTCTCCGCTTTGGATGGGACGGCGGCGGGCGCCGCGGACGTCTCCGGCTCGGGGACGCCGCCCGGCGCGACGCGCGTCGCGGCGATGCCGGGGCCGCTCAGCGGCCAGAATCCCGCCTCCTCCAGGTGAGAGGCCAGCGAATGGGCTGCGGGCTCGGCGCCGCCGAGCAGGAATAATTTCTCGCGGGCGCGGGTCATCGCGACGTAGAGCAGGCGCACGGCCTCGGCGCGCTCCTTCCCGCGCTCCAAAACGTCCGCGAGCGCGGCCGCGGCCGAGGCGCGGCCGCCCAGGCGCAGGGCGGGCCGGCCGCCGAGGCCGGCGAACCGGACGGCGGGCTTGTCGGACGCGCCGCCGGGCCGGCCCGACAGGTTGGCCGCGAAGACCACGGGAAACTCCAGGCCCTTGGCCTTGTGGATGCTCAAGACGCGTACGGCCTCCAGGCTCTCGTCGGCCAGCGGGCTCTCGCCCTCGCGGCGCTGGTCAGCCGCGGCCTGGCGCACGCGCGCGGCAAATTCCGCGAGCGAGGTTCCGCGCCCGTCCGAAGCTTCCGCGGCTAAACGGCCAAGCTTGAGAAGATTGGAGACGGTCTGCTGGCCGTGGTAGGCGCGCGCGGCGAGCTCGACGAGGTTCGTGCGCTCCAGCGCCGCGCCGACCAAGTCGCCGAGCGGCTCGCGCCCCACGCGCGCGCGCAAGTCCCGCAGGGCCGCATAGAGCGCCTCGGCCCGGCCCCGCTCGGCGGCCGCCAGCAGGCGCGGCGGCAGGGACCGGCGGTAGTCGAAGGCGTCGGCGCGCGCCAAACTGAGCAGCGCGTCATCGGTCAAGAGGGCCGCGGGCGAGCGCAGGAGCCCGGCCAGCGCCGCGCGGTCGCCGGGCTCGTCGAGAACGCGCAGGAGATTGAGGAAGTCCGCGATCTCGGGCGCCTCGTAGAAGAAGCGCTCGATCTCCACGGCGTAGGGGATGCCGGCGCGCTTGAAGGCGTCCAGGAAGGGGCGCAGGGCCGAGGAGGAGCGCAGGAGCAGGGCCATCTCCTTGAGCGGACGCCTCCCGTCGGGCGGCGCGCCCGGCACGCGGCCATGGTCCAGGATCCAGCGCGCCAGCCACGCCGCCTCGGTCCGCTGCACCTCGGCCGCGGAGGCCTCTGAGTTCTCGACGGCGACGAGCTCGACGGCCGGGCCGGACGCGGCGGGCCGCGCGGCGCGGATGGGGCGGTAGGCGGGCTGGACCTCGGGCTCCGGGCGCATGGCGCTCGCGAAGGCCGCGTTGACCGCCTCGACCACGCCCGGGACCGAGCGGAAGTTGGCGCTCAGGCCGCAGGACAGTGCGCCGCGCTCGCGCAGGCGGGCGGTGAAGCCCTCGTAGGCGGCGATGTCGGCGCCGCGGAAGCGGTAGATGGACTGCTTGGGGTCGCCGACGACGAAGAGGCGTCCCGGCTCGGGCTCGAGCTTGCGCCAATCCCGCGCGCCGGCGCCCGGACGCTCGGATAAAAAGAGAAGGAGCTCGCCCTGCAAGGGATCGGTGTCCTGGAACTCGTCGACCAGGATCGCGGCGCAGCGGGCCTGCAGGTCGGCGCGGGCGGCGGGATGGTCGCGCATCAAGTCGCGAGCGCGGCGCAGGAGGCCATCGAAGGAGATCCAGCCCCGCCGCGCGTACTCCCGGCGGAAGCGCTCCGCGAAGGGCCGCAGCAGGCGCGCGGCGCGGCGCGCGGCGGCCTCCCCCCGCGGTGAGGCCGCGGCCGCCGCGGCGAGCGCGCGCTCGTGCAGGGCCGTGCCCGCCGCATCCTCGCCCCAGGCCTTGGGCCACGCCGACTTGCCCGGCACGGGCGGCTCGGACGCGTCAAGCGCCGGGTCCTCGGCCGCCGCGGCGTCCGCCGCGGCCTCCAGGCGGGCGCGGCAGGCTCCCAAGACGGGAACGATCCGGGAGGAACCATGCGGCTGGGGACGGCCTTCCGGCAGGGCCGCCGCCGCGCGGCCGAGCGCGCGCAGAGCCGCCGCGGCCTCCGGGTCGGGGCGCCCCAGCTCGGCGGGATCGAGGCGCTCGGAGCAAAGCGCGCGCGCCAGAGCCTCGATCTCGTCGAGTTTCGCCAAGGCAAGCAGCTCCAGCCACGCCGACCGCCGCGGCGGGCGTTCCCCCAGCTCATCGTCGAGCCAGGCGGCCCACTCCGCGGCGAAGAGCTCGTCGAAGGCGTCGCCCTCGTCCACCCGGAAGCCCGGGTCCATGCCCGCCTCGACGGGATGCAGGCGCAGGAGCTGGGCGCAGAAGGAGTGGATGGTGCCGATGGGCGCCTTGTCCAGGTCCTCGAGCGCGGCGCGGGCGCGGGCCAGAAGCTCGGCGTCGCCCTTGCCGAAAGGACCACGCAGCTCCCCCAGCAGGAGGTCCGCGCGGCCGGCCGCCGCCTCGGACAGCGGCGCGCCGGCAAGCCGCGCGGCCAGCTCCGCGAGGCGGTCGGAGAGGCGCAGGCGGATCTCGCCCGCGGCCTTCTCCGTGAAGGTCAGGGCCACGACTTCCTCGATGCGTGCGGGGCGCGGACGGTCCCAGGCCAGGACGCGAAACAGGATGCGGTCGGCGAGCAGCGTGGTCTTGCCCGTGCCGGCCCCGGCCTCGACCACGACGCAGGCGTCGAGGCGCAGGCGCGCGCGGTCGCGCTCGTCTTGATCCGAGGCGGCGGCCGGGGAGCGCGGCTCCATCAAGCCTCCTCCGGCGCCAAACGCGCCGCGCGGGCGCGGGAGGGCCCGTGGGATTTGCGGCACACGGTCGTGAAGTCGCACCAGGAGCAGTGGCCGCCTTCGCGCTCGTCGGGACGGATGGGGAAGCGTCCGTCCGCGGCGGCCTCCAGGCGGACGGCCAGCGCCTTCAGGAACGCCTCCTTTTGCGGCATCCAAGCTTCGGCCGAGAAGGCGAGGCGGCGCTTGGCGTCGTCGTCCGCCTCCAGGAACAGGAGCTCCCCCTCCGCAAAACTCCAGTCGGCGCCCAATTCCTCTCCGGCGAGCAGGACGTACATGGGAAGCTGGTGGACGCGGCCCTCGACGCCGGCCTGGATCAGGTCCTTGCCCCAGCGGACCGAGGCACGCGTCTTGTAGTCGGACACGCGGAAGCGCTTCCCCGCCTCGTCGAGGTCGAGACGGTCGGCCACGCCCTTCCAAGGCACGCCGAGCGGGGCTTCCTCCAGCCGTCCCCGCAGCTCCTTCTCGAAGAGCCGCGGCCTCAGGCTCCCGCCCTTTAGGCGCTCAAAGTCCCAGACCACGAAGGCGCGCAGATGGTCCGACATGGCGTCGCGCGCCGCCTCCCAGAGCAGGGGATAGAGGCCGAGGGCGCGCCAGTCGTTCTCCGCGAAGACAGCCGCAAGCGCCGCCTCCAGCCGCGGCGGCCACGGCTCGCGGCCGTCCCAAACCGCTTCGTTCAAAGACGCGTAAAACCTCTCGAGCGCGGCGTGATAGACCCGGCCGCGCTCGCGCGAGGCCAGTTCGCCGCGCTCGGAGCCCTCCTCGCGCTTGCCCAGGCCCAGGACGCGCTCGGCGAAGAACTGGAAGGGGCAGCGCTCGTACTGGTCGAGGGCGGTCGGCGAGAGGCCGGAGGCGCGCCAGGCGGCCAGCTCGGCCGCGGGCGGGCGGACCATCCCGTCGTAGGGCCCCGGGGCTCCGCGCGCGTTGAGCGCGGCCGCGAGACGGAAGCCCTCCGCCAGGCGCGCCGCGGGCACGCCGGCCGCCTCCAGCGCGGGATCGGGCGCGCCGCCGTCGAGCGCGGCCAGCAGGACCGCCTCCCGCGGCGTGCGCAGCTCCGGCGCGACCGAGCGCAGGCGTCCCGCGGGCGGGCGGGGCACGCGCAGGCCGCCGGCCTCGCCGGGCGGCGGCAGGCCGGCGGCGCGGCAAAGCTCGCGCAGGTAGGTCGAGGGGACCTCGGCGCGGCCCTCCTCGTCGGAGCGCGGGTAGATCAGCGTCAGCCGCTCGCGCGCCGACGCCGCGGCGAGGTAGAAGAGCAGGCGCTCCTCCTCGTGGCCGGAGGCCTTGCGCCCGATCCAGTAGCCGGCCGGGTGGCGCAGGGCCGCGCGCGCGACGTCGCGCAGGAGCGGGTCCTCCTGGACGACGCGGGGAAAGAGCTTTTCCTTGAGGCCGAGGAGGACCACGGCGCGGAAGCGCTGGCCGCGGGCGTCCATCGCGTCGAGGGCGCGCACGCCCAAGGCCGGCGCGCCGCCCTTCAAGACGGCGCGGGAGAGCTTGAGCTCGAAGGCGTCGAGGAAGTCCGGCCACGCGCAGGGCGCGCCGAGCCGGTCGAAGAGCGAGAGTTCGTCCAGGGCGCCTAGGACCGCGTCCCAGGCGCCGCGCTCGGCGGCGTCCGCGTCGAACGGCAGGCGCAGGTTCGCCTCGACGATCGCACGCGCTTGGGCCGCGCGCGCCGACCAGGCGGCGGGCGGGCCTACCAGGAGCTCGCGCAAGTCCGAAACGAACGTCCAAAGCGCCGCCGCGTCCTCGGCCGGGACCGCGAAACCGGGCAGGCCCTCGCGCACGCGATGGGGCAGAAGCTCGACCGGGCCGCCCAGGCGCGGCTCGAGCTTGCCGCGCCACTGCAGCCAGCCCGCGCGGATTCCCACGCCCGAGATCAGCCGGCGCCACAGCGCGGCGCGGCCGGACGCCGCGCCGGCGAAATACGGCGAGGCGGCCAGGTCCGCGATGGTCGCGGCCGGAAAATCCGCGCGGCGCAAGGTCAGCAGGTCGAGCGCGGCCCGGGCCAGCGGCCGGCGCAGGACCGGCTCGCCGCCGAGATCGAGAGGGACGCCCTCGGCCGCGAAGGCCTCGGCGAGCGGCGCGCGGTAGGGCTCCAGCACGCGAGCCACGACCGCGATCTCGGCATAGGGGATGCCCTCCTCGGCCAGCCGCACGGCCTCCTTGGCCGCGGCCCAGGCCTCGCCGCGAGCCCCCGAGGCGGAGACGAGCGCGACGCGGCCCGGCGCCGGCGACGCCGGCGGCGCGGCCGGGTCGAAGAGCGCGTCGAGCGCGGCGCCCAGCGCCGTTGCGGCGCCGCCGGGGCGGTCAAGATCGGCGACGCTATGGGCCGCGAGCTTCTGCGCGAAGAAATCGTCGGCGAAGCGGAAGGCGGGATGATCCTTGCGATAAGGAAAATAGAGGCGGGACGCGCGGCCCGCCGTCACGGCCTCGAAAAACTCCAGCTGAAGGCCGGTGAGATCGTAGAAGCCGTAATAAAATATCTCGCGGAAAGCCGAGAGCCTCTCCGAGCCCGCCGCCAGCTCCGCCGCGCGCCGCACGAGCGCCGAGGGCGTCCGAACGCCCAACGCCGCCAGGCGCGCCTCGTAGGCCGAGAGCAGGGCGAGCATGGTCTTGAGCCGGGCGCGCTCCGCGGGGTCGCGCAGCAGCTCGCCGCCGAAGTGCTCCTCGAGCGCGGCGGGCTCCACGCCCGCGTCGGCCAAGTCGCGCAGGCTTGCGCGCACGGCGGACGCGAACCCGCGGGGCCGGTCGCCGCCCGCGGGGTCCAGGCCCGGCGCCGCGTCCAAGACCTGCTCGACGACCGCGTCGTGAAAAAGCGGATCGGAGACGACCGTGCCGTCGAACGGCCCCCCCTCTTCTAAAAGCCAGGCGGCCAGGGAGCGAAAGGTGTGGAAGTGCGCGCCCAGCAGGGGCAGGCCCTTCTCGACGGCGAGCAGGCGCTCCAGGCGGTCGGCCAGGACGCGCGAGGGCGCGACCACGAGCAGGGGCGCCTCGCCCGGCCCGGGACGCAGCTCCGCGGCGCGCGCGGCGAAGGCCTCCTCGAGCGCCTCGAACGGCCCGCGAAAAACCGTCAAAGCGCCGTCCATTCGGCGAGTTTACGATTTTGCTACCCTACCCAGCATGAACTCGACGCCGCCGTCGGGCTTTCGCGATTTCCTGCCCGGCCAGGCCGCCCTGCGCCAGCGCGCCGCCGAGACGATCGCGCGCGTCTATCGCTCCTTCGGCTACCAGCCCATCGCGACCTCCGCGCTCGAGGACCTGGCGGCGCTCACGAGCCAGGGCGGCGGCGAGAACGAAAAGCTCATCTTCAAGGTGATGCGGCGAGGCGAGGCGCTGGAGCGCGCCCGGGCCGAGAACGGCGAGCTCGCCGACCTGGGTCTGCGCTTCGACCTCACCTTGCCGCTGGCGCGCTATTACGCGCGGCACGGCTCCCAGCTTCCGCATCCGTTCAAGGCCTACCACCTGGGCCCCGTGTGGCGCGCCGAGCGCGCGCAGAAAGGCCGCTACCGCGAGTTCTGGCAGTGCGACGCCGACATCGTCGGCGCGGACTCCTGGGGCGCGGAGGTCGAGATCATCCTAGCGATCCTGGCGGTCTTCAGCGAGTTCGGGCTCTCCGGCATCGAGGTCCATTTGAACGATCGCCGCCTCGTCGAGCGCGCGCTGGAGACCGCGCAGGTCCCTCCGGAGAAGCGCGACGCGGCCTGCGTGATCCTCGACAAGCTCGACAAGCTGGAGCGCTCTCAAATCCTGACGGAACTTTCCGCCGAGCTGGGCGCCGGTCCCGCCGCCGCGGTCGAGAAGACCTTGATGAGCGAAGAGGCCGGCGCGGCCTACGAGGCCCTGGGCCCGGCGGAAGTCTCGGCCCTGCGCCGCATCGAGAGCGCGGTCCAAGCCGTCGCGCCCGACGCGCGGCTACGCCTGTCGCCCCACCTCATGCGCGGCCTGGGCTACTACACCGGCCCGGTCTTTGAGTTCCGCCATCCCTCGCTCTCCGGCTCGCTGGGCGGCGGCGGACGCTACGACCGCCTCACGGCGGTCTTCGGCGGCCCGCCCGTACCGGCCTGCGGCGCCTCCATCGGCTTCGAGCGCCTGCTGCTTTTATTGGAAGAAAAAAACGACGCCGAGGACCCCGGCTCCCCGGACGTCGTGGTCACCGTCTTCGACGACTCTCTGCGCCCCCGCTCCATCGAGATCGGCGCGGCCCTGCGCGCCCAAGGCCTGGTCGCCGACGTGTTCCCGGGCATGGCCAAGCTCAAGGCCCAATTCAAATACGCCGATCAAAAGAAGGCGTCCTGGGCGGTCGCCATCGGCCCCGACGAGGCCGCGCGCGGCGTCCTCCAGCTCAAGAACCTCAGGACCGGCGAGGAGCGGGCCGTCTCCCTGGACGAAGCCCGCGCGCTCATCGCGGCCTGATCACAAGTCCACGTTCTCGGCGAACTCGACCGTCCCTCCCGGTCGAACGAGGCACCGGAGATAACCTTTGCCCGAGCCCAAGATCCCCGTCTTCCAATCACAGGCCCCGCGCGGCGCCGCGACCCAGCCGCCGTTTCGCGAGAGATACTTTCTGCCGACGCGGACCATGAACCTGGCTTGCGCGCCGTCGGATCCGACGCAAGGAGCCTGGAGAAAAATCTCGGCTCCTGGGGCGAAGGCTCGGTCCAGGCCCCGCGGCCCGGGAGCGCGAGGATTGGCCGCGCGCAGGCTCTCGACGAGAGTCGAAGCCCCCTGGGAGAGGATCACCAGCCTGCGCAACCGGCGCCCCCCATCGTACGTCCCGCGAATCTGCTCGTCGAGTCCGGCGGCATTCTCGGCAAAGACCAAAATTTTGTTGGGCAAGGCGCTGTCCCAAAACGCCGTGTTCACGCGATCGGAGAACATGTCCTCGTCCGGGTCTCCCGACCTGTAGCTGAACGCCCACAAGGTCGCATCCCGGGAGGAATCGCCCCGCATTTGTTCCAATATAAGATTCTTCTCGTGCCGTTTAAGCTCCTCGTCGCGGGCTCGGCGCAGCGAGTCTCCAAATCCCGCCGAGGCGCGGCCGACGGCCGCCGGAAACTCCTCCCCGTAGGCGGACAGTCCCAGGGACACGAGCGAGGCGGCGAGAAGCGCGCGCATGGGTTCCCTAGGCCTCGACCCTTCGGGCTCGGCACAGATGTAGGAGAGGAATGCCTTTTAGCATCTAGGCCTCGACCCTTCGGGCTCGGCACAGATGCGTTGAGGAAAGGCTCATAGCATCTAGGGTGCGGCCAAATGCATCTGGAAAGAAGGGTCAAAAGACCTAGGTCTGGCTAGGCCTTTTGACCCTGGACCGCGACGGATTCGATGCCCGTAGGAAGGCTACAATGGCCCGCGTGAGACAAGCCCTCGCCGCCGAGATCGTGGCGCTGGACGCGCGGCCTTTCCGCGCCGAGCTCAACGAACCCTTCGAGATCGCCGGCGGCGCGACGGCCGTTCACGAGGGCGCGTTCGTGCGCCTGCGCCTGCGCGACGGGACGACGGGCTACGGGGAGGCTTCCCCTCTGCCGGCCTTCAACGGCGAGACGGCCGCGGGCGCCTTGGCCGCCGCGCACAGGGCAGGCAAGCGCTGGCTGGGACAAGACGCCTCGGCGTGGCGCGCGCGGCTTGAGGAGCTGGAGGAGGCCCTGCCCCAGGGCGCAGGCGCGGCGCGCGCCGCTCTCGGCATGGCCTTGCTCGACGCCTGGACCAAGCGCGCGAGGATTCCTTTGCGCATCCTCTTCGGCGGGGCCGAGACGGAAGTGTTCAGCGACGTGACCGTGACTCTCGGCTCCCCCGAGGCCGCGGCCGCCGCGGCGCGGCGCATCCGCGCCTTGGGCGTGCGGACCATGAAGATCAAGGTGGGACGCGACATCCAGGAAGACGCCGCGCGCGTCGCCGCGGCCTGCGCCGCGCACCCGGCCGCGCGTTTCACGCTCGATGCCAACCAGGGCTACGGCCCGCGCGAGTCGCTCGCCCTCCTGCGCGCGCTCAAGGCCGCGAACCTGCGCCCCTCCCTCTTCGAGCAGCCCGCGGCCGCCGACGACTGGGACGGCCTGGCCGCCGTGGCGCGGCGCGGGGGCGTGCCCGTGGCCGCCGACGAGTCCCTGCGCGGGCGCGCCGACGCCCTGGGGCTCGCCCGACGCAAGGCGGCCTCCGTCCTCGTGGTCAAGTTCATGAAGATGGGGATCTTGGAGGCCTGGGACGTCGCCTTGATCGCGCGCGCCCAGGGGCTGGGCCTCATGATCAGCGGCATGATCGAGACGTCGCTGGCGATGTCTTGCGCCGCGCACTTCGCCGCCGGCCTGGGCGGTTTTCGCTTCATCGACCTCGACACCCCCCTCTGGCTCAAGAAGGACCCGGCGCGCGGCGTCCGCCTCGGCCGCGGCGGCGTCTACGACCTCTCCCGCGTGCGCGCCGGCATCGGCTCCGAGCCGACGCCCTGGCCTTCCCGCTGAACGGGCCTTGACAGGAACCGGACTGTTGTGCCATTATTTGATTGACCGGACGGTCAGTCAATCTATGGGACGAAAACCAAACGTCGCCGCGCGGGAACGCATCCTGAAGGAGGCGGAGCACGTGCTCCACCTCAAGGGCTACGGCGCCGCATGCATGGAGGAGATCGCCGAGGCCTGCAAGACGACCAAGGCCAACGTCTTCCACCACTACGGTTCCAAGGCGGAGCTGGCGCTGGCCGTGCTCGACTACAAGATCGAGGAGTTCCGCTCGCGCCGGGTCGCGCCGCTGTGCACGCAGGACGCGCCAGAGCAGGCCGTGGCCCAGATGTTCCAGGACGCCGCGAAGCTTTTCGGCGGCAACGGCTGCAAGGCGGGCTGCTTCATGGGCAACATCGCCCTGGAGATGAGCGACCAGAGCGAGGCGTTTCGAAACCGCGTGGGCCGCTTCTTCGCGGAGTGGACCGCGGGCATGACCGCCTGCCTGGAGCGCCGCAAGGCTGCGGGCTATTTCGACGCCGATTTGGACGCGCGCGCCGCCGCGGAGGCGATCGCCTCCCTCTACGAGGGCGCGATCATGCTCGCCCGGACGCAGCGCGACCCCACGATCTTCCGGCGGGTGGGCGCCGTCGCCCGCTCGATTCTGGAGACGCATAAAGCCGCGAATAGGAGGAGACAACGACATGGGACCTAAGACCCCCTGCGGGTGCTGACCCGCCGCAATCGTCCCCGCCCGCTCCCGCGCGGGAGCGGGCGGGGACACACCGTAAAAATGATATCCTCGGGCGGCTTTGCCGCGTCGCAAAGGAGATCATCATGAACCGCTTCGCCGCCGCCGCGCTGTGCGCCGCGCTCGCCTCCCCCTCCCTGGCGGCCGTCAGCCGGGAGGAACTCCAGAAGGCGCTCGACGACAACCCCGACCTAGTGCTCTCCGCCCTCAAGAAGTCGAAGAAGGCCGAGTTCTTCCAGCTCGTCATCGACTCCCAGCGCGAATACCAGATTCAGCAGGCCCAGCAGGAGCAGGAGCGCGAGAAGAGGGAGCGCGACGCGGCGTTCAAGACCCCCTACAAACCCGCCATCGACGCCAAAACCCGCGTCCGCGGCTCAAGAGAAGCGCCCATCACCGTCGTGGAGTATGCCGATTTCCAGTGCCCCCCCTGCGGCCGCAGCTACCCAAATGTCGAGCAAGTGCGTCGGAAATACGGCGCCAAGATGCGCTTCGTCTTCAAGCACATGCCGCTGAGCGAACTCCATCCGCAAGCCCGGCCCGCCGCCCAGTGGATGGAGGCCGTCACCCTCCAATCTCCCGAAAAGGCCTGGCTCTTCCACGATAAGATGTTCTCGAACCAAGACAAGCTCGGCGAGGATTTCTACCGCAAGACCGTCAAGGACCTGGGCTTAGATCCCGCCAAGGCCGCCCAGGACGCCAAGAGCAAGGCCGTCCAGTCCAAGATCGACGCTGATATAGAGGAAGGCCGCCAGTTTGGCTTCGCCGGCACCCCCGGCTTCCTCGTCAACGGCGTCCCGCTGCGCGGCGCCTACCCCCCCGCCGCCTTCGACGAGATCATCGCCGACCCGCGCCTTGGCGTCAAGCTTTAGCCGTCGACCTTAAATTTATTCTGCCATAGTAGAATAAATTGGCAATAATTTTATACTATGGTCTAAATTGTTGGAGAAAGAATGCTCACTCGTTACATAGAAAAGTCTATTCTTAGCGATTTGGCGGAGAAAATGACCTTCATCGGGGGACCCCGTCAGGTCGGCAAAACGACGCTGGCAAGAACGATCGGCCAAGACAGCTTCAAGAACCGCTTTCGATATCTCAATTGGGATGACCGGGAAGACGCGAAACGGATTCTCACGGGAACTTTCGCAGCGGACGAGACGCTCCTGATCTTCGACGAGCTCCACAAATACCGGCGGTGGAAAACCTTCATCAAGGGCTTCTTCGACAAGCACCGGGCGCGGCACAAGATTGTCGTCACCGGCAGTTCCAGGCTGGATGTCTACCGCAAGGGCGGCGATTCCCTGCTGGGCCGATACCATCACTACCGCCTTCACCCGCTATCCTTGCGCGAAATTGCGGCTAAAAACGCGCCGCCAAGCCCGCTCGTCGGCCGCGCCCTGGATTTTGACGACTCGACGAGCCAAACCCGCGACGCTCTCGACCGCCTGATGAAATTCGGAGGCTTCCCCGAGATTTTCTTGAAGGGAACGGAAAAGGCCCTCCGACGCTGGCACAACCAGCGTTTGGACGCGCTCGTGCGGGAAGACATCCGCGACATCGAAAATCTCAGAGACCTCTCCGGCGTCGAGACGCTGGTCCATCTGCTTCCGGAAAAGATCGGCGGCCTGCTTTCCGTCAACTCTCTTCGAGAAGACCTCGCCGTCGCGCACGAGACCGCCGCCGCCTGGGTCGATGTGCTGGAGCGGTTCTACTACCACTTCCGCATCCGCCCTCAGCAAAGCACGCGAATCAAGGCCCTGCGCAAGGAGCCCAAGCTGTATCTCTGGGACTGGTCCGAGGTGGCGGAGACGGGGCCGCGGTTCGAAAATCTCATCGCGTCGCACCTGCTGAAGTTCTGCCACTACCTCCATGACGCCGAGGGAATCCGCGCGGAGCTTCGCTTCCTCCGGGACGTCGAGGGCCGCGAGGTCGATTTCTTGGTCGCGGTGGACGACAAGCCCTGGTTCTGCGTCGAGGCGAAGCTCTCTGCGCGCGACCTCTCCAGACCCCTGCTCCACTTCAAGGCAAAGCTGGGCCTGCCGCTGTCCTACCAAGTGGTCCGCGCGCCCGGAGAGGATTATATAAAGGACGACGTGCGCGTCATCAGCGCGGATAAATTCCTGACCGCCCTGGTATAAAATATCCATGACCGTCCCCGAATTAGTGAAGGCCTACGGCCTTCAATCCCATCCCGAGGGGGGCTACTTCAAGGAGTCCTACCGCTCCAAGGGAACTATCTCCGCCGAGTCCTTGCCCAAGGACTTCCAGGGAACTCGAAGCTACTCCACGGCGATCTATTTTCTCCTTCCGCAAGGCTCCAAGCCCCGCCTGCATCGCATCAAGTCGGATGAGGTCTGGCATTTCTACCAAGGCGGTCCGCTGACTCTCATCCAGTTATTCCCCTCGGGACGCATCAAAACCGTGATGATGGGCCCCGATTTCAAGGCCGGCCAGAAATTGCAGCACGTCGTCCCCGCCGGCTGTTGGTTCGGCGCCTATCCCGGCGCCGGGAGCGCCTACTCCTTCGTCGGCTGCACCGTCGCTCCTGGCTTCGATTTCGCCGACTTCGAACTAGGAGACCGCCAGGAGTTGCTCGGACAATTCCCCCAAGCCAAAGACGTCATCGAGCGCCTGACGGCCTCGCGCTGAACCATCCGTTAGTGCGTCAGAGCGACGACGCGTCGGAGACGAGGCGGTCGAGGGACGCAGGATCGTCGCCGTCGTAGTAGCCGCGCAGGCGGCCCTCCGCGTCGACAAGGACGAACTTCGTGCTGTGGGCGATGTTGTCGCCGATCGGCGCGCTCGCGCTCTCCGCGACGGCGATGTGGAAGCCGTCGCGGAAAAGATTTAAGAGCGCTGATTTTTTGCCGGTGACGAAGCGCCAGCGCTTGGGATCGGCACGGAAGCGTCGAGCGTAGCCAGCTAAAATTTCAGGGGAGTCGTGGTCGGGATCCACGGTGAAGGAGATCAGCGCGACGGATTTGGGCAAGCGCGCCTGAAGCGAAGCCATGCGCGCGCTCAGCATCGGGCAAGGCCCGGCGCAGCGCGTGTAGATGAAATTCGCGGCCCAGGGGCGGCCGAGAAGCACGGCGCGGGAGAGCGGCGCGGTCTTTTCGCCGGCGACGGCGGTGAGCTGGAAATCAGGCAGCCGGGGACCGGCGGAGGGAGCGCCGCCTAGACGCTGAAAAGCTTTCCGCAGCCGCGTCTGTGCCGCGCCCGAAGGGTCGCGGCCGCAGCCTCCGGCGAAGGACAAGACGATGAAGAAAATGACACTCAAAAGCACTCGAAACTCCTCGTCAGCCGATTGTCGCACAAAGCGCTTTACAAAGTCCAAATGTTCGGTTATCCTAGTGCCTCGCCCGAAATCGCGCGCTCAAGGCGCGCGGGTCCGGACGGAAACAAGCGCAGCGAATTTGCGGAGGAGCGAATGAATACGGCCAGCCGCACCACCCCCATGACGCCCGGCGCGGGCGAGGAGACCCCCGCCACCACGATGCGCGTGCGCAAGCGCAACGGCTCGCTGGAGCCGGTGGACGTCAACAAGATCGTGCGCGCGGTCGCGCGCTGCGGCCAGGGCCTCGACAACGTGGACGTGCTCAAGATCGCCACCAAGACGATCGGCGGCCTCTACGACGGCGCGACCACGCGGGAGCTCGACTCGCTCTCCATCCAGACCTCGGCCCTGCTGATCGCCGAGGAGCCGGAATACTCGCGCCTGGCGGCGCGCCTGCTGGCGACCTACATCCACAAGGAGGTCGAGAACCAGGACATTCACTCCTTCTCCCAGTCCATCGCGGCCGGCGCGCGGCACGGGCTCATCGCCGAGCGCGTCGCCCAGTTCGTCGCGGCCAACGCGCGCAAGCTCAACGACTCCGTTGAAATCTCGCGCAACGATCTCTTCGAATACTTCGGCCTGCGCACCGTTTACGACCGCTACCTCCTTAAGAACCCCGAGACGCGCGAGGTGCTGGAGACCCCGCAGTACTTCTTCCTGCGCGTGGCCTGCGGCTTGGCCGAGACCGTCCAGGAGGCGGTGGAGTTCTACAACTTGATCTCGCGCTTCGAGCATATGCCCAGCTCCCCCACTCTCTTCAACGCGGGCACCAAGCACCCGCAGATGTCCTCCTGCTACCTGCTCGACTCGCCCGTCGACGATCTCGAGGCGATCTACAAGCGCTACACCGACATCGCGCTCCTCTCCAAGTTCTCGGGCGGAATCGGCGTGTCCTACTCGCGCATCCGCTCGCGCGGCTCGCTGATCCGCTCCACCAACGGCCAGTCCAACGGCATCATCCCGTGGCTCAAGACCCTGGACAGCTCGGTCGTGGCGGTCAACCAGGGCGGCAAGCGCAAGGGCGCCTGCTGCGTCTACCTGGAAACCTGGCACGCGGACATCGAGGAGTTCCTGGAGCTGCGCGACAACACCGGTGACGCCGCGCGCCGCGCGCACAACCTGCACCTGGCGCACTGGATCCCGGACCTCTTCATGCGCCGCGTCGAGGAGGACGGCGCGTGGTCCCTCTTCGACCCCAAGGTCATGCCCCAGCTCACCGACCTCTACGGCAAGGCCTTCGAGGAGGCGTACCTGGAAGGCGAGGCCAAGAAGCTCTACGTCCGGCAGGTCAAGGCGCGCGACCTCTACGCGCGCATGATGCGCACGCTCGCCGAGACCGGCAACGGCTGGATGAACTTCAAGGACGCCAGCAACCTCAAGGCCAATCAGACCGGCTCCCCCGCCAACGTCGTGCACTCCTCGAACCTGTGCACGGAGATCATCGAGGTGACCTCTCAGGGCGAGACCGCGGTCTGCAACCTCGGCTCGATCAACCTGAGCAAGCACGTCGAGGACGGGCGCTTCGACTTCGCCAAGCTCGCCTCCAACGTCCGCGCGGCGGTCAAGTACCTGGACCGCGTCATCGACATCAACTTCTACCCCACCCCGGCCGCCGCGGACTCCAACAAGCGCTGGCGGCCCGTGGGCCTGGGCGTGATGGGCCTGCAGGACGTCTACTTCCAGCTCGGCCTGCCCTTCGACGCGCCGGAGGCGCGCGAGCTCTCCCGCCGCATCGCCGAGGAGATCTACTTCCACGCCCTCTCGGCCTCCGTGGAGCTGGCCGCGCTCAAGGGACCCCACCCGGCCTTCTCCGAAACCAAGGCCGCCAAGGGCGTCTTCCAGTTCGAGCTGTGGGGCGCGGCGCCCTCCGACTCGGCGCGCTGGGAGAAGCTGCGCGCGGAGATGATGCGAGCGGGCCTGCGCAATTCGCTGCTGCTGGCGATCGCGCCCACGGCCACCATCGCCTCCATCGTCGGAGCCTACGAGGCCATCGAGCCTCAGGTCTCCAATCTGTTTAAACGGGAAACATTATCCGGCGAGTTTTTGCAGATCAATAGGCATTTGGTCGTCCGGCTTAAGGCTCTGGGTCTATGGAATGAAGAGATGCGCAACCGCATCAAGATGGCCGAGGGCTCGATCCAGGACATCGCCGAGATCCCGGAAGCCGTGCGCGCCGTCTTCCGCACGGTCTGGGAGGTCCCGATGCGCTCGATCGTGGACATGGCCGCCGAGCGCGGCGCCTTCATCGACCAAAGCCAGTCGCTCAACCTGTTCATGGAGAGCCCGAACATCGGCAAGCTCTCCTCCATGTACATGTACGCCTGGAAGAAGGGCCTCAAGACGACCTACTACCTGCGCTCCCGCCCGGCCACGCGCATCGCCAAGGCGACCGTGTCGGCGGCCCCGGCCGCCGAGGCCAAGACCGACGGGGACAAGGTCGCCTGCTCGCTGGACAATCCCGAGACCTGCGAGGCCTGCCAGTAGGCGGAAAGACCCCATGATCCTCGACCCCGGCTTCAACCTCACGCTTCGGCCCATGAAGTACCCCGTGTTCTTCGAGATGTACAAGGCCGGCATCAAGAACACCTGGACCGTCGAGGAGGTGGACTTCTCGCACGACGTCGGCGACCTGAAGGCCAAGCTCTCCCCCGCGGAGCGCCACCTCATCCACCGCCTGGTCGCCTTCTTCGCCACGGGCGACTCCATCGTGGGCAACAATCTCGTGCTCAACCTCTACAAGCACGTCAACTCCCCGGAGGCGCGGCTCTACCTGTCGCGCCAGCTCTACGAGGAGGCGCTTCACGTCGAGTTCTACCTGACTTTGCTCGACACCTACATCCCCGAGCCCGACGAGCGCGTCAAGGCCTTCGCCGCCATCGAGAACATCCCTTCCATCAAGCGCAAAGCCGACTTCATGTTCAAGTGGATGAACTCGATCCAAGAGCTCGACGTCCTGGACTCGCCCGACAAGAAGCGCCGCTTCCTGATGAACCTGATCTGCTTTGCCGCCTGCGTGGAGGGGCTCTTTTTCTTCGCGGCCTTCGCCTACGTCTACTTCCTGCGCTCCAAGGGCCTGCTCAACGGCCTGGCCGGCGGCACCAACTGGGTCTTCCGCGACGAGAGCATGCACATCGCCGCGGCCATCGAGATCATCAAGACCGCGCGCGCCGAAGACCCCACGCTCTTCACGCCCAAGATGGAGGCCGACGTCGTCGACATGGTCAAGGACGCCATCGAGTGCGAGCTGGCCTTCGCCGAGGACCTCCTCGGCCTGGGCGTGGCCGGCCTCTCCGCCAACGGCATGCGCCAGTATCTGCAGTACATCGGCGACCAGCGCCTGGTCAACCTGGGCCTCAAGCCCGTCTTCCACTCCAGGAACCCCTTCAACTTCATGGAGCTCCAGGACGTGCAGGAGCTGGCCAACTTCTTCGAGCGCCGCGTCTCCGCCTACCAGGTTGGCGTCACCGGCGCCGTCGGCTTTACCGACGATTTTTAACGCCGCCGGCGGCCGCGCCAGCGGCCGAAGGCCGCCCAAAAGGGGTCTATCTTGGGATGCTCCAGAACGCGTTCTTTGCCCGCGTCGATGACGCGGACGCCAAGTCTTGGAGTTACGACATCGCCCGCGACGGTCGCCGTGATATCTGCTTTCCGAAGCGCGCCCAAAATCTTTCCCGCCGCGTGGTCCCTGCAGGTGACGAGCAAAGTCCCCTCGCTGATGGACGAGTACGGGTCCATGTCGAATTGGGAGCAGATTTTATCAACGACGTCGCTGACAATGATGTCGCCCTTGCGAATCCTCATGCCGACGTCGGACGCTTTGGCGATCTCGTAGAGCCCGCCCCAAACGCCGCACTCCGTGGCGTCGTGCATGGAGGTCACGCCCTTCTCCCTCACGCCGACGCCCGCCGCGATCCGGGCGTCGTCAACGACCGACATCTGCCAGAAAAGCTTCCGCGCCTCCCGGGCGAAGGCGGCGCCGTGTTTTGCCTCGATCAGGTCGGGGAAAGCCGCGGCGAAGAGGCCCGCCGCCTCGATGGCCGCGCCCTTCGTGACGATGATTTTGTCTCCCGGCCGGGCCATCTGGGTCGTGACATAGCGATCTTTGGGTCCAACGGCGATCATCGTCGCCCCGCCGACCATCGGATAATGGCAGCCCTCGTATTTGGCGGTGTGCCCCGTCACGACGCTGACGCCGTACTTGACGCACTCCCGATGGATGACCGCCCACATCGTCTCCAGTTCCTCCCTTCGGATGGACAGCGGCAAATTGAGGTCTACGGACAGGTAGGCGGGCGCCAAGCCGCTCGTGGCGACGTCGGAGGCCAGAATGTGGAACGCGAACCACGCCGCCCTCTCCCAGCCGTAGTCAGGCACGATGAAAAAAGGGTCCGCGGTGATCGCCATGACTTGGCCGTGGCCCAGGTCCACGATGCCGCAGTCCACGCCGTGCCGCGGGCCGACCAAGACGTCCCTGCGCCGGGCGCCCAAACGCGGATAAATCACCTGGTCAAAAATACCCGAGGATATTTTCCCGACCTTGGGCAGCTCTTCCGTTTTCATGGCGTTTTGCCTCCGACGGCGTGTTGGAAGTCTTGCACGGCTCGCGCGATCTTCTTGGCGCCAAGCACCGCCGAGACGACGGCCACGCCGTCGGCGCCGGCCGCGATGACGTCTCCGGCGTTGTCCGGCCGTATTCCCCCGATCGCCACGATGGGGATGCAAAGCCGTCGTTTGGCTTCCTCAAAGAGAGACAACGGAACGACTGGTTCCTCTGGCTTCGTGGGCGAGGGGAAGCAGGCGCCGAAGGAGACGTAGGAAGCCCCCCTCTTCTCCATCTCCAAGGCGCGCCGCACGTCGCCGTAGCAGGACACGCCGATCGCGGCGGACGGACCCAGGAGAGCCCGGGCCACCTCGACAGGCGCGTCCTCTCTCCCCAGGTGGACTCCGTCGGCGCCGCTCAATTTCGCCAGGAGCGGATCGTCGTTGATGATGAGCCTTGCCTGGCGGCGATGAAGCAGAACGGCGAGTTCCTCGGCTAATTCCAATCTATCCCGCGGCCGCGTCGTCTTTTCCCGTAGTTGAACGACCCGCGCGCCCGCGGCGACGGCCTCCTTGATCCGACGGATAAAAATTGTCCGCGGCAGAAGACGTTCGTCCGTGATCAAATGCAACGCATGGTCGGACCGGATCATGGCAGGCTCCAGAAGTGGTTGAGCGGCCCGTGTCCCCGGCCCAAGGAGAAAGACCGGCGTATGGCGCCGGTCACATACTCCTTGGCCTTTTGCGCGGCCTCGGGTACGCCGAAACCGAGCGCGAGATAGGCCGCGAGGGCGGCCGAAAGCGTGCAGCCGGTCCCATGCGTGTTCTTGGTCCGAATTCGCGGGCTTTCAAGGATGTGGAAGCCGCGCCCGTCAAAAAGAAGGTCGCGGCAGGCCGGCTCCGAGGCATGTCCGCCTTTGACGAGGACGAAACGCGGACCCAAATCGGCGATCCGCTTCGCCGCCTCCTTGCGCTGCGCGAAATTGGAGACTCGTCGGCCCGCCAACACTTCCGCCTCGGGGATGTTGGGAGTGACGACTAAGGCCAACGGCAGTATGCGTCGGACCAAGGCACCCTGGGCATCCGATCGCAGCAGCGGATCGCCGCCTTTGGCCCGCATGACGGGATCGACGACGAGCTTGCGGACGCGGAAGCGCCTAATCTCAGCCGCCATGGTCTCGATGATTCCGGCGTTGGACAGCATCCCCGTCTTGGCCGCGTCGACGCCGATGTCCTCGACGACGGCCGCAAGCTGTCGAGCCGCCATGTCCGCAGGCAGGTCGAAGACGGCCGACACGCCTTGGGTGTTTTGCGCTGTGACGGACGTCACGACGCTCATCCCGTAGACTTTGAGCGCCGTGAACGTCTTAAGGTCGGCCTGAAGGCCGGCGCCGCCGCTGGAATCCGAGTCCGCGATGGTCAGGACGCGCGGGATAAGGCGGGCCATCGTTCCCTCCGCTGGCATTACCCAGATCAGGTT
>JACQPJ010000012.1 GCA_016207605.1 Elusimicrobiota bacterium | reverse complement strand
TTGCAATACCTCGGTCAGTTACCGGGGCTCCGGACCCGGGTTGGTCTACAATTATTGGGCCACTCGCCAGCAGGTGGCGGTCTATACGATGACCGGCAGCGGGGGGGAGGCCATCCAGGTGGATTACCTATGTTGGGATTGAGGCCGCGGATCGCGTCCAAGGCATTGCTTCTGGCGGGCGTGTTCGCGGCGGCCGGCCCGGTCCGGTCCCAGGAGCCTGCGCGCCCGCCTGATGCCGGCACCGCGCGGCGAGCGGACCCGGAGGCGGCTGTCCGGGCGGAGATGGAGCTGCGGCGCAGGCAGCAGCTCGAACGGCTCAAGGCGAGCGACCCCGCCGCTTACGCCGCGCTCCAGGAGGATCTCCGGGCGCAGGAGGAGATTCAAAAGATTCTGGCGCGGGCGGGCTCCGGCGCGCTTTCGCCCGCCGCGGCCAAGGCGGCCCTGCGTCCCCTGGTCAAGAGCCAGATGCAGTCCGAGCTCGCGGGGCTCGACGAGCGCATCGGGCGCTTGGAGCGGCGCCTCGCGGACCTCAAGAAAGCCAAGAAGGACCCGGACTCCTTCGTGGACCAGCGCGTGGAGAGCATGCTGGGCCTCAGCCGCCAGGACCTCTCTCCCGTCTGGTGACGGTCCGGCGCGTCAGGCCAGGTCTTCGGTCTTGATCGCGCGCGACGACACTCCGGGCAACGGCGCGCCGTCCTCGCCAATGAGCTGCTCGCCCAGCCAGGTCACGGGCTGGGGCTTGAAGGAGACTTCCAGGAAATTCCGGCAGCCGGCCGCGTAGGCGTTTCGCACGGCCTCAAGATGCTTTTCGCAGGCCGTGGCCTGTTTCGCCAGAAGTTCTTTGATCCGTGCCGGCTCTGTTTCCGCCTTCCCTGATGTTCCCATGAACACGGGAACCTTCGGAGGGCGCATCGCGATGTCCCGCAAAACTTTCTCCAGCGCGGTCTGGGCCGCGGCGAAGGCCGCGGTGTGGTAGGGTCCCTCGACCTTGAGGATCTTGATCTTGACCGGCCAGTCCTCGGCGCGGGCCTTGGCTTGGTAGGCCTCCAGGGCGCGCAGAGTCCCGCCGAGCGTGCCCCGGCCGATGGTGTTCCAGAGCGCGACCGAGACGCCGGGCACCTCGGCGGCGGATTCGACGACGTCTTGGAAATCATCCGTGGAGACGGCGGCCAAGCCCATCGGCTCGGAGAAGGCCTTGCAGCAGTCGGAGAAGGCCTGGGCGCGCGCGGCGATGAAGCGGCCGGAATCCTCGACCGTCATGGCTTCGGCCGCGACCAAGGCCGCGGCCACGCCCATGGAATGGCCGATCGCGCCGTCGAGGACGAGATCGGGATATGCGGCTCGATAGGCCAGCCAATGGGCGACGTGGCTGGCGTGGATGGCGCGCTGGGCGTTGAAGGTCAGCGCGAGCGATTCCTCCGGTTCCGAGGTCAGAAGGCGCTCCAGGTCCGAGCCGAGAGACGGCTTCAAGCGCTCGACGACGGCGCGCGCGGCCGGGATCTTGAGCAGCGCGGCGCCCATCCCGGTCTCTTGGACGGACTGGCCGGCGAACAGCGCGCAGACTTTTTGGCTCATCAAGAGATCATGAAGGACGCCGCGGCGTAGCGGCCGGAGTGGGACAGCGACAGGCTCCAGTCCTGGGGCTTGCCCCGCCAGAGCACGGAGGGCAGGCCGTCCTCCTCCAATAAAGCCAGGCGGGAGGGGGAGCCGATCTCGTCGTTGCTCGACGCGGCGAGCTCGAGGGCCAGGTCGCGGACGAAGGCGCCGGGGCTCTGCCCCGGGGGGACCGCGGCAACCCTCCAGAGCACGTCGCCCTCCGTCGCTTCGTCGCCGATGTAGCCGCCGCGCAGGACGGCCAGGGCGTGGAGCTTGTCCTCGTCGTCGTCGGTGAAGCGCAGGTCGAGGCGCAGGCCCGTGGGGCCATGGGAGGCCTTGCGCCGGAAGAGGTCCACCTCGATCTCGCGGAAGGCGCCGCGGGGCACGACGAAGCCGGCGCGGGCTAGGGCCTTGTGGGCGGCTTCCTTGGCGCAGAAGAAGCGCCAGAACGTCGCGAAGAGGGCCGCGGGGCCTTGGGCGTCGAGATAGGCGCGCTCGCGGGGCGTGAGGTGGCGGTCCAGCCACTCGGGATCGGCTTGCGTCAGGTCGTCCGAGAAATTCTCGCGCAGGAGAGGGGACTGCAAGTCCACGACGTCGTTGCCGCCGCAGTTCTTGGGCATCGCGGAGCCCTTCCACCACTCCTCCTGGAGCTCGGCGAGGCGGTCGAAGAGGCGCTGGCTGACGTCGCGCGGGTTGGCTTCTCCCGGGCGGGCGCCCTCGAGCAGGTCCCAGACCACGCGCACGGAGTCGCCGCGCGGAGGGATGGCCGTGGACCCGAACTGGCGCTCCGAGCGCAGGTAGACGCAGAGGAACTTCGCCTTGGGGACCTCCAGCGCCAGCCGGCCGAGGAAGTCCTTGGGGCGCTCGGGCTCCAGCCAGCCCGAGCGCGCGCGCCCGGCCTCGGGAAAGACGAATACCGCGCCGCCCTCCCGCAGGATGTGGGCGCATTTCTCGAAGGCCTTCTCCCGCCAGGCCGCGGAGGCCGCGTCCTCGCCGCCGCGCAGGAAGGGGATGCAGCGGCAGAGATAAAGCAGGCCGCGCAGGAAGGCGCTCTGCAGGGGTCCGCCCAGGCGGTAGTAGTTCGTGTACTCGGGCGTGGACCAGGGGACGCGGCGGTCGTCGAGCGCGCGGGAGAGGGGGAAGACCGCCCAGTAGATCAGGAAGGAGTCTATCAGCGTGAGATGGTTCGGGGCCCAGATCAAGGGGCCGTCATGGCGGTCGAGGAGCGCCCAGAGCTCCGCGCGGCGGCGCGCGATGTCGGGCGGCAGGCGGTAGCGGAAGACGAGCCGGGCGATTGCCGTCACCATGAAGGAGACGGGGAAGGCGAAGGCGAGGCTGAGGAGCCTCTGCCTGCGCAGGGCCGAGAGGTCCTCGGCCGTCAGGGCCATGGGCTCTTTAGGAGAGCGTCCCGGCGAGCGCGACGGCGTCGGCGATGGCCTTGCGCACCTCGGCGACCTTGGCCTCCTCGATGGGCCGGCGGCGGCCGGCGGCCTCGGCGACCTCCTGGGAGACGCGGAGCTTGGCGGCGCTCATCTTGAGCCGCGTGCGGATCTCGGCCTCCTCGCCGCGGTGCTTGGCCAGCGCGGCGGCGTCGCCGTCCGCCGAGATCCCCTTGATCTTGTCGAGCGCCAGCGTCAGCTCGTTCTGGAGGGCCTCCAGGGCGGCCTTATCGTTGGCGAAAGTCTTCTGCTTGGCCGCGGCCAGCTTGGCGGGGTCGGCAAGCAGGGCGTCGTAGTCCGTGGCCTGCGCGGCGAGGGTCTTGAGGTTGGCCTTGGCCTCGTCGCGCTCGCTTCCTTGGAGCTTCTCGGCCTTGGCGGCCATCTTCTTGAGCGCGTCGGCCATTTTCCAGCCGTCGCCGCAGGCCATCACATAGGCGAAGGACACAACTCGGCCAAGGTAGGAGTCGTTTTTCGGCATGTGACCCAGGTCCATCAGCATTTTCACGGATAATCCCGGCGTCGCCGCCAGCGCGTCCTGCCCATCGAGGATGCGCAGCTTGCCCAGCTCGCCCGGGCCGAGCTTGAAGTCGGCGGAGCCGGGGGCGGCGGGGACCTTGGCCGTCATCTTGGTCAGGAACTGGCGCTCGATGGACATCGTGATGTCGGCAAGGTTGGAGGACTCGATGCCCATGCCGACGACGTGTCCGAGATAGGGGGTGTTGCCGTCGGCCTTGGCGAAGTTGGCCTCGTTGGTCGCGTACTTCTTGACGCCCGCGATGATGCGCTTCTCCGCCTCCTCCGGCGTGATCGCGTTCAAGTCCGTCGCCTCGACGACCGCCTGCTTGCGCATGAATGCCATGTTCTCGATCCTCCTGACCAAGACCGATTCTAAATAATTTTAAACGAATGAACCACTAAGACACCAAGGCACGAAGAAAAAATTTAAAACCCACTAATTTCTTAGTGTCTTTGTGTCTTCGTGGTTTTCCGTTTCAACGCCCATCGTAGCGTTTGAAAAGCAAGCAGCCGTTGACATCCCCAAACCCGAATGATGCCTTTAAGACGTACTCTAATTCTTTCTTCTTCATTTCGTGAGGGATGCTGTTTCCAATCGCGATCTGCGGGTGCACCTGCTCGCAGTTGATGGACGGGTGCACGTAGCCGTGGACGATCTGATCCACCACGGCGCAGGACTCCAGGGCCCCGGCCGCGCCCAAAGTGTGGCCGATCATGGACTTGGTGGATTGGATCAGCGGGAAGCTCTCAGGCGTCAGCTCCAGGGCCTTGAGCCAGGAGCCGACCTCGCGCGGGTCGGCGGTGGTGGAGGTGAGGTGGCCGTTGATGAGGGACAGGCGCTTGGGGTCCAGGCCGCCGTCGGCGACGACGCGGCGTATGCAGCGCGCGACGCCGTCGGGGTTGGGGAAGGTCATCGTGCCGCCGTCGCGCTGGCCGCCGGAGTTGCAGTAGGCGGCCAGGAGCTCGCAGAGGATCTTGGCGCCGCGCTTGCGCGCGCGCTCCAGCGTCTCCAGGCGCAGGACGCCCGCGCCGCCCGCGGGCACGAAGCCGCAGGCGCCCGCGCCCATGGGCTGGGAGCCCTTCTCGGGCATCCCGTTGAAGCGCGAGCAGAGCACGTCGCGCATCGCGTCGAAGCCGGCCCAGGTCCCGTAATGCGTGCCCTCGGCGCCGCCGGCGTACATCGACTCGGCGAAGCCGAGTTGAATGTGCTTGAAGGCTTCGAAAATCGCTTCCGTTCCCGTGTTGCACGCCGACGAGTTCGTCGTGGTCTGCCCGCCCAGGCCGAGGAACTTGCCGACGGCCACCGAGACCGAGCTCTCCATGACCTTGGGCACGATGTCGGTGCCCATCGGGCGGCAGCCCAGGCCGGGCTCTTGGCTTTCGGCTTCGCCCATGACGGGCTGGAGTTCCTCGAAGAGCGTGTCCATGCCGCCGATGCCGCAGCCGACGATGGTGCCGGTGTCCCACTGAACGGGGGTGTCCTGGTAGCCCTTGAGCAAGTCCACGCTCTCGCCGGACATGCGCGCGGCCTCCACGCCGGCCATCGCGGCATAGACCATGGCCTCGTTGAGCTTGTGCAGGTCGGCGGCGGGGATGACGGCCTCGGCGTCCTCGGCCGCGACCGGCGGCTTGCCGCCGATCTGGCAGGCGAAGTTCAGCTTTTGAAGCTCCTCGTGCCGAGCGATGCCGGACTTGCCGGCCTGCAGCGCCGCCCGGAAAGCGGGCGCGCCCAGGCCGTTGGGCGCGACCGCGCCATAGCCGGTGATCACGACGCGCTTGGGAAATCTCATCGCAGGCTCTCCGAGTCCTTGGGCACCCACATCCCGGAGGTCATGCCGGTGAACGCCGTCTGGCCGTCCTTGGGCCCGCCCAGGAATTGGATCTCGACCTCGGCGACGAGCTTGCCGCCGCGGAAGTAGCCGTCGGCGCCGAACTGGGCCATGCAGGCGACGGTCTCGCCGGGGCGGACCATCTTCTTGAAGGAGCCCTTGTCGATCTGGGTGAAGAAGCCGACCATGCGCTCGAGCTCCTCGGGCGTGGTCTTGGCGCCCATGAGATAGATGCCCCAGGCCACGTTGCCGGTCTGCGCGCACATCTCGACGAGCTTGACGCCCGGCACGACGGGGTTGCCCGGGAAGTGGCCGGCGCAGTCCTCGTCCTTCCACGTATATTTGGCGATGATGTGCTCGGCGTCGAGCTCTAAAATCTCGTCGAGAAAGCGCATAGGTCTTTGCTGGGGCACCAGGCGCAGGACCTCCGCGGGAGTGAGGTCGTTCACAGCCCCATGCCCCCGTCAATGGCGATCACCGCGCCGTTGAGATAGTCCGACTCGATGCAGTGCCAGACCGTTTCAGCCACCGCCTCCGGCTGGCCCAGGCGGCCCAGCGCGATCCGGTCGATAAACGCGGCGCGCATCTCCGGCCTCAGCGCGTCGGTCATCGGCGTTTCGATGAAGCCGGGAACCACCGCGTTGACGCGCACGCCCTTGGGACCCAGCTCCTCGGCGAACTGCTTGGTCAGCGCCTCCAGCGCGGCCTTGGAGGCGCGGTAGAGCGCCGAGCCGGGCACCGCCATGCGCGCCAGCACCGAGGAGACGTTCACGATCGTCCCCGCCTCGGCCCGCGCCATTTCCCGCCCGAAGTCCCGCATCAGAAAGAGCGGTCCGCACAGATTCGTCCCGATGAAGCGGTCGAAGCCCTCTTCCGAGACGGTCAGCGCCGGCTCGTGCGGCCGGTCCACGCCCGCGTTGTTGACGAGGGCGAAAGGCTCGCCCTCGGCCAGCGCGGAATCGAGCAGGACCTTGCGTCCGTCCGTCGTCGAGAGATCGGCTTGCACAATGAACGAACCGGGAATATCTCTTTGAACCGCCTCGGCCGCGTTTTTGTTGCCGTTGTAATGCAGGCACAGCCGCAGCGCGCCCTCGGATTTCTGATGGATCGTCCGCGCCACGGCGGCCCCGATCCCGCCCGACGCTCCCGTCACGACCGCGATATCATTGGCCATGATTTTTACTGACTCCAGCGCCAGTTTGCGTGGCGCAAACAGCATGCAACCCGGCAATTCCGCAGCCGATGGCAAGACATTTCGGCAGGCCGAAGATCAGGTTCGCGGCGGCCAGCGACGTCGGGATGTTCAGCCAGATAAACGCCGTCATGGTGCCGGAGACGACCCAGAATCCCCAGAGGATCAATCCGAACAGCGAGCCGCGCTTCCAAACGGAGCCGTTGAGCGCAGGCTCAATCCAACGAAACGACAAAGACGCGACGAGTCCGTTGATTGCTTCCGCCCAGAGGCCGAAGTCCAGCAGAGGAAGGGAACGAAACGCGGCTTCGTGCCGATGAGCCGCGTAGGGAGCCACGGCGAGGGGATTCCAGGAAAAGACGAAATCGGCGATGGCGAACAGGATAGTCGCCCCCAACCATAAGCAAGCCGCGGATTTTGCCGAAATTTTACTGACTCTGGAGTCAGTTGTGATACGCGATCGCATATCACCACTTGCTCCGGAGTATGTTATGCCGCGTTGAGTCATGGGGACATTCCTTTTGGCGGAAGCTCAAGCTGGACGTTGGGTTCCGGGCGCGCGCAGTCTGCGCGAGAGCCGTTGAGCATGACTTTCTGGAAGCAGAAGGGCAGCGCTTCGGCGTTTTCCCAGGGGAATCCATTGGAGATTTGGATGTGCAGGTGCGGCTCCGAGGAGTTTCCGGAGCTGCCGACACGGCCGACGAGGTCGCCTGGATTGACGGTTTGTCCTTCAGAGACGGCGACGCTTCCGGGCCGGAGATGGGCGAGAAGAAGATAGTGGCCATCTTCCAGCTTGAGAACGACGCGGTTGCCGGCGGGATTTGCCGCGTCCGGATGGGGGGCGGCTTCCGGCCGGCCGTCGAGAACTTCGGCCACCGTTCCGCGCGTCGGGCAAAGAATGGGCTGACTATAGGCGAAGTAGGAGCCCAGGGTCTTTGGATCGCCCGAGGATGAACGGCCGTCACGCACCATCACGAGATCCGCCGCGAAGCGTTGCGCGCGGGACGCTCGGTGATGCGCGCCTCCGGCGACTTGCCAGGAACCCTCGCTGAAGGGGAACGCCAAGGGTTGGGGCGAATCCTCTTCATGCGTCGTCGGATAGGGCACGGCGCCGTCTCCCATCGTGACCATGAGGAAATCGATGCGGCCGTCATCGTCGGCGTGCAGCGCGAGCGACATCACGTTCGCCTCGTCGAGGTAATGAAACCGCATGCCGGCGTTATGGGGCAACGCCTGCCGTTTCAGCACGCGGATGGGTATCGGGATCGATTGAAAGAGGCGGATTAAATCCGGGGAGGAAATATATTTTTGGTAGGAAGGCGCGAACAAAGCATACAGGGTCTCCCAGTTTTTCTGCTTCCAGACGGCGGAAAGAGCTTGGAAAGCGTTTTCATCCGCGACCGCGGCGCGAGCGGGCGCCGGAAAAGCCAAGATCAAGCCGAGCCAAGCCGCGGTTAAGGAGCGTTCCGTCATAGGACCTCGATATAGCCGCCGCCCCAGGCCAGGCCCGCGCCGAGCACGGCGTAGGCGAGTTGATCGCCTTTGTGGAATTTATCCCAGTTCTGGGCGATGACGGAGGGGGCCCCGGCCGCGGCGATGTTGCCCTGGAGGTGGACGTTGCGCAGGTGCTTCTCGGAGGGGAGGTGGAGGTGGCCGAGGATGGAGTCCTGCATGACGTAGTTGGCCTGGTGGGCCACGGTGTAGCAGTCCTCGGCGTAGAGCTTCTTGGCGGCGGCGATCTGCTCGAACATCTCGCAGGTCTTGCGGATGGAGAATTCGCGCACGACGGAGCCGTTCTGGTGGAAGTGGCCGCTGGCGTCGACGGTGATCTCGTCGGCGCTCTCCGGGCTGGAGCCGAAGATGAGGGGCTCGACACGCAGCTTGCCGTGGTGGCGCAGGGAGAAGACCTGCGCGGCCGCGCCGTCGCCCCAGATGTAGCCGTCGATGCTTTTGGCGGAGTAGTCGGTGCGCGTGGTGTAGGCGCCGGTCTGCACGCAGAGGGCGAATTCGGGCCAGTCCTGTTCCCGCGTCTCGGAGAGCATCTTCATGTGTCGCGCGAAGGAGGAGCAGGCGGAGTTCATCTCGATATGCGGGCCGGAGCCGATGCCCAGGGCCTTGGCGATGGCGTTGCTGGTGGTGGGCAGGAAATCGAAGGGGGTGTCGCAGTTGGAGACCACCATGCCGACTTTCTCGGGCTTGACGCCGGCCTGGTGCAGGGCCTGGCGGGCGGCGCGGATGCCCAAGGCGACCGGGGTCTCGCCGTGGGAGCGGGCGTGGATGATCCCCTGCATCGGGTCCTTGTTCTTGGTCTTGAGGATGTACTCCTTGGAGAGCATCGAGTAGCGCTTCTCGATGCCCAGGCGGGAGCGGTTCCAGTCCTCGCCCTTCTCCAGCCCGACCTCCTTGTGGAGGAAAGCGTTGTCGAGCTCGGTCTTGGGAAGGGCCCAGCCCATTCCCAGGATGTAGAAGGGCTGGCTCACAGGCCGCTGATCGCCTCGCCGCCGTCCACGCGCAGGATGGCGCCGTTGGCCCAGCGCAGGGTCGGGCCGCAGAGGCCGAGGATGGCCTCGGCGACGTCCTCGGGCGCGGTGAGGCGGTGGAAGGGGTTGCGGATGCGCGCCTGCGCCTTCATCAAGTCGAAGTTGGGGATGGCGTTGCCCGCCGGCGTGTCGGTGATGCCGGCCTGGACGATGTAGGCCGACACGCCGTAGGGCGCGAGCTCCACGGCCATGGCGCGACAGGAGGCCTCCAGCGCGGTCTTGGCGGCCGAGACCGCGGCGTAGCCCTTCCAGGCGACTTCGTTGCCCTCCGAGGTCATGGCCACCAAGCGGGCGTCCTTGCTGAGCAGGCCCTCCTTGCAGAGCTCCCGGCCCCAGAGCAGGTAATCGTAGCCCATCATGAAGATCGTGCGCTGGAGATCCTCTTGGGTGAGGAGCTCCTCGCGGTAGGGAATGCGCGAGTCCGCGAGCGTGTGCAGGGCGTCGCAGCCCTTGTCGTGGAAGGCGGCGTTGACCGCGGCCTTGAGCTGGTCCGGCGTGGCGTGGACTCCCTGCGTCTGGAGCGCCTCGGCCAAGCCTTTAAGCGCCTTGCCCCTGAAGTCGGGGGTCTTGTCCTCGATCAAGAGGCGGCAGGACCCTGCCGCGATGGATTGCATGAAAAGATGGACCTTGCCGGCGCCCGCGTTCTGCGCGATGCTCTCGAAGACCTCGCCGCGCCCATCCTCGTCGAAGAGGTTGACGTTGTGCGTCACGAGCTTGACGCCCGAGGCGCGAATCTCGTCGAAGTGCGGCTTGATGGCGGTCTCGACGGAGCCTTCTTTATCCTTGTGGCCGATGAGAATGTTCAGGCCGGCTCGGGCCAATCTCTTGGCCGTGGCTAATCCAAACCCCGACGAGCCGCCCAGGATCACGGCCCAGAGGCCGGACCCGCGGAAATCCAACGGGTTCTTTTCGCTCATGGTTGCCTCCCAAGGCGATGGATGCAACCATTTCCTCGGTTATCCTCGGTCATGGGGACCGATTATATCAAACGGAAGCGGGCGCCGGCTGGCGTCCGCTTCCTGGGGTGAGGCCGCGGCCGGGCCGGCGCCCGCCCAAGCCGTTTGGAAGGGGGAGCGTCGAGGCTCCTGAATGGAGCAATTTTTATGCCGCGGCCGGGGACGGTTTGGCCGGGACGGGGATGAAATGGTATTCTTGCGCGGATGAACGCGCAGACGGTGCTCGGCTGGGCCGCCTTCGGTCTGTACGCGGCGGCGACGTTCGCGGCGTTCGGCTATCTTTTTTCCAAGGACTCGCGCGCCAGCCGCATGATGCTGGCCCTGCTCGTCGCGGGGGTCGTTCTCCATGCCGCGGGCTTTGCCGCGCGCACGGCGGCGTTCTGGGCCTTCCCGGAGAACCGCTTCTTTTTGCCCGTCTCTTCCTATTATGGGGCCCTGTCCTACATGGCGTTGGCCCTGGCGGGGGTTTTCCTGGCGGTGGAGGGTCGCAAGCGGTTGGGCATCCTGGGGGCCTTCGTCCTGCCCTGGGCCACGCTGGCCCTGGGCGCGGCCGTGGCCTTCGCGCGGCCGGACGCGGGCTCCCTGGAGCCGAATCTGCGCTCGTATTGGCTCAATTTGCATCCGCTCGTGCTGATGACGGCCTACGCGGCCTTGGCCAACGCCTTCGGCGTGGGCGTGGCCCTGCTCGTCCAGGAACGGCAGATCAAGTCGCGCAAGCCCGGCGAGCTCTGCTACCGCCTGCCCTCTCTCGATGAGCTTGACGCGCTCAACGGCCGCGTCATCGCTTTCGCCCTGCCCCTGCTGCTCCTTGGCTTGGGCATGGGGCTGATCTGGTCGTACCGCGTCTGGGGCAGCCCCTGGGCCGCGGAGCCCAAGGAGATCCTCGCGCTCGTCACCGCGGGGATTTACGGGATCTTCCTTTGGCTGCGCTACGGCGCGGGCCAGCGCGGCCGGCGGCCGGTCCTCGTGTCGATGGGAGGCTTCGTCCTTCTCCTCGCGACGTTTTTTGGCGCCGAGCTCATGAGCGGCCGGCACGGCTACCTGGGGGGGCGATGAGGCTGCTCTCCTTGAGCTGGAGTCACCGCTCCTCCCCGCCGGCGGCGCGCGAGGCCCTGGCTTGCGTGCCCATCGAGCGCGTGCTCGCCGAGCTCCGCGCCCGCGGCGTGGGCGAGGCCGTGGCCCTGTCCACCTGCAACCGCTTCGAGCTCTACGCGGCCGGCGCGCCGGACGCGGTCAAGCCCGCCGAGAAGTTCGTGGCGTTCCTCGAGGAACTGGCCGGGGCTTCCCTGGCGGGCGCGGCCGAGGCGCGCGAGGGGCGCGAGGCCGCGCGCCACCTCTTCGCGGTGGCCGCGGGCCTGGACTCCCTGGTCCTCGGCGAGTCGGAGATTCTGGGGCAGCTTAAGGCCGCCTACGAGGCGGCCAAGTCCGCGGGCATGACCGGCAAGCGCCTCAACGTGCTCTTCCAGCGCGCGCTCTACGTGGGCAAGCGCGTGCGCTCCGAGACGGCGCTGGGGGTCGGCGCGTCCTCGGTGCCCGGGGTCGCGGTCCATCTCGCGCAGAGCATTTTCGGCCGCTTGGAGGACAAGTCCGCGCTCGTGCTCGGCGCCGGGGCCATGGCGGAGTTGGCGGCCAAGCACTTGGCGGAGCGCGGTATCGGGCGCCTGAGCGTCGCCAACCGCACTTGGGAGCGCGCCTATGCTCTCGCGGCCCGCTTTCAAGGGGAGGTCGTGGCATGGGAAAACTTTCCGGCCGAGCTCGAACGCGCGGACGTGGTCGTCGCCTCCACCGGGGCGCCGCGGGCCGTGATCACCCGCGCGCTGGTCGAGGACGCGGCGCGCCGGCGGGGCGGGCGCTCGCTTTTTCTCATCGACATCGCCATGCCCCGCGACGTCGAGGAGTCCGTGCACGCGCTCGACGGGGTCTATCTCTACCGCCTCGAGGACCTGGAGGCTCTCGTGGCCCGGGGCCTGGCCCAGCGCGCCGAGGCCGTGGCCGCGGCGCGCGCCGTGGTCGAGGATAAGGCCGCGGAGTTCCAGGCCTGGGCGAGTTCGCTGGCCTCGGGGCGGGAACTGAGTCTGCGCCATTCGGCAGGAACGGCCGCCAAAACGGCATGACCGCGCGGATCGCGCTGGCCGCCGCGCTGGCCGTTCCGGCTCCCGCCGCGCCGGCGGCTTCTTATGGGATCCTGCTTCTGGCCCATGGGGGCGATCCGGCCTGGAACGCCCAGGCCGAGGCGGTGCGCGCGGCCGCGAACGCTTCCGCGCCCACGGAGCTGGCCTTGGGCATGGCCGATCCGGCCTCGCTCCAGGCGGCCGCGGACCGCCTGCGCGCCCGCGGGGCCGCGCGCATCGTCGCGGTGCCGCTCTTCGTGCACTCGCGTTCGGAGGTGCTCGACCAGACGCGCTACGCGCTGGGCCTCTCCGACCGCCCCTCGGACGTCCTGCGCGCCGCGGTCGAGCGCCTCCAGGCGATGCCCGCGCCGCCGCACGCCTCGCACATGCATTTGTATTCCTCGCGGCGCGTCCATCTCAAGGTCCCGGTGACGATGACCTCCGCTCTCGATGACGATCCGTTCGTTTCTTCCGTTCTGCTTGACCGCGCCCGCGCCCTGAGCCGCCGTCCCGCGGCGGAGACGGTGATCCTGGTGGCCCACGGCCCGGTCGACGACGCGGCCGAGCCCGCATGGGAGGACGCCCTCGCGCGGCACGCGCAGTTCGTGAGCCGGGAGGGGGGGTTCCGCGCCGCTGACTTCGCCGTGCTGCGCGACGACGCCGCTGCGCCGGTGCGCGCGGCCGCGGTGGCGCGGCTGCGCGGGCTCGTCGCGGCCGCGTCCAGGGGCGGCCGCGTCCTGGTCGTGCCGGTGCTCATCGCCCGCGGCGGCATCGAGGAGAAAATTCCCCGGGACCTGGCCGGCCTCGACTTCGCCTGGAGCGGGCGGGCGCTCCTGCCGCACGCCGGCTTCGAGGCCTGGGTCCTGCGCCGCGCCGCAGGCGCCGCGGAGCCGTCTTCGTCGGCCGGTTTGACACCTTCGCCGAGCAATTGATATCTAAAATGGAGACCATGAGCGAACCCATCAATCCCGTCTCCGCGGCGGCGCCCGCTCCGGCGCTCAAGCCCGCCGCTCCCGCCGCGGCCATGACGCGCGGCGACTTCCTTTGGGCCGGCTGGAGCATGCTGGCCGCTTTCTTCGCCGCGTCCGCCGCGGCGGGGGCGCGCTTCCTCTTTCCCAACGTGATCTACGAGCCCTCGCAGAAGTTCAACGCCGGCCCGGCCGCCGGCTACGACCTCGGCGTCTCCACGAAGTGGCTCAACGAGCAGCGCGTGTGGATCGTGCGCACGCCCTCCGGCTTTTACGCGCTCTGGGCGCGCTGCACGCATCTGGGCTGCACGCCCAACTGGTGGGGCGATCAAAACCGATTCAAGTGTCCCTGCCACGGCTCCAACTACACCATGGAGGGGGACGTGATCGCCGGCCCCGCGCCCAAGCCGCTGTGGCGGGCCAAGGTGGACCTCGCGCCGACGGGGGATTTGATCGTGGACAAGTCGCAGCTCGAGTGCATCCCCGGCAAGCGCGAGCTCCCGCCCTACTTCGTGGCCCACGCCGCCTAGGCCCAAGGAACCCATGCCCGCTCTCGACCTCGACAAGATCAAAAAAGACGTCGTCGACTCCCAGATTTGGCGCTCGGTCTTCCGCGGGGGGCTTTGGAAGGACACGCCGCGCGACCGCGCGGCCCACATCATCGGCAACGTCTGGCTGCACCTGCACCCCGTCAAGGTCCGCCCCCGCGCCCTGCGGTGGTCCTACTCCTGGGGGATGGGCGGTCTCTCTTTCGCGCTCTATCTCCTGCTGACGCTGACCGGCGTCGCGCTCATGTTCTACTACCGGCCGACCATCGGTCTGGCCTACCGCGACATCAAGGACCTGGAGTTCGCGGTGACCTTGGGCCAGTTCCTGCGCAACATGCACCGCTGGGCCGCGCAGGCCATGGTGGTCGCCGTGATCGCGCACATGGTCCGGGTGTTCCTGACCGGCGCCTACAAGAAGCCCCGCGAGTTCAACTGGGGCGTGGGCGTGCTCCTGCTGACGCTGACCCTGTTCCTCTCCTTCACGGGCTACCTTCTGCCCTGGGATCAGCTCGCGATCTGGGCCGTGACGGTCGGCACGAACATGGCCGGCGCCACGCCCTTCCTCGGCAACGAGGGCCCTTTCGGCGGCCTCCTGGGCATGCGCATCAACAACGACGTGCGCTTCACGCTGCTGGGCGGCACCATGGTCGGCGAGAACACCCTCCTGCGCTTCTACGTCCTCCACTGCGTGGCCGTGCCGCTCCTCGTCGGCATCCTGCTCATCCTTCACTTCTGGCGCGTGCGCAAGGATTCCTTCTCGGCGGCGCCCTGCCAGGCCGGCGAGGAGAAGGTCGACGTCTGGCCGCACCTGGTCAAGCGCGAGTACGTCGCCGCGGCGGCCTGCACGATCGTCATGCTGTTCTGGTCCATCCTGCAGAATGCCCCGCTGGAGGTCATCGCCAACCCGAACGTGACGACCAACCCCTCCAAGGCCCCCTGGTACTTCGTCGGCCTGCAGGAGCTGCTGGTCTATTTCGACCCGTGGATCGCGGGGGTGCTCATGCCCGGGCTCATCATCATGGGGCTGATGGCCATCCCCTACATCGACACCAACCCCAAGGGCATCGGCTTCTACGCCTGGAAGGAGCGGCCCTTCGCCAACGCGCAGTTCATTCTCGGCGTCATCATGTGGTTCGTGCTCATCGCCATCGGCTATTACTTCCGCGGCCCCAACTACGCCTGGTACTGGCCCTGGGAGTCCTGGTTCGACATCAAGCCCGCGCCTCCGCCCACTTGGAGCGTGTTCGGCCCCAAGCCCGACGCGATTCTGCCTCTCCTCTTGGGCGTCCCCGTCGTGGGCGCGGCCTTCGCCGCGGCCATGCTTCTGCCCAAACTGATCCAGAGGGAGCTGGGCGGCAAGATGCTCATGGGGGGATTCCTGGGCTTGGTCGCCGCCGGGGCCGCGGCCGGCATGCTCGCGCACAAGATCGCCGCGGCCCAGGGCGCGTTCCTGCTGTTCTTCCTGGGGCTGTCCTTCTACTTCGGCTTCGTGCTGCCCCAGCGCCACATCCGCGCGCTCGACTGGCCGCGCTATCTGGTCACGATGTTCCTGGTCGTGTCCACGATCAGCGTTCCGCTCAAGATGTGCGCGCGTCTTACTTTCAACATCAAGTACCTGCTGACCATCCCCTCCATCAGCATGAACATCTAGATGCTATGAGCTTTTCCTCGACGCATCTGTGCCGAGCCCGCAGGGTCGAGGCCTAGATGGGCTACCGAAAGCTCTTCTACGCCTCCAACGCCCTGCTCCTGGCGGGCTTCGCCTGGGCCTTCCTCAAGGACCACAACGCCGAGTGGAAGCCCTACCAGTCCAACTTCAACCGCATGACCGCGGGAGAGCTGGACAAGCGGGCCGCGGCGGAGCCAGACCCCCAGAAGGCGGCGGCTCTCCGCGTCCAGGCCGCCGACTGGCGGCGGCGGCCGCTGGAGATCAAGCAGATCATCGTCGGCGGCCTCGACCGCTACGACCGCTGCATCACCTGCCACGCGGGGATGGACGAGTACTCCAACCCCACGCTCAAGACCCCCTTCGCGGAGAATCCCTACAAGGGACACCCGAAAATTGATGAGGCTTTGGCCAAGGCCCATCCCTTCACCAAGTTCGGTTGCACGGTCTGCCACCAGGGCCAGGGCTTGGCGACCACCGCGGAGGCCGCGCACGGCTGGGTCAAGCACTGGGAGCGCCCCATGCTCAAGGGAACGCACATCCAGGCCTCCTGCGTGAAGTGCCACGGCGACTTCGAGACGCTCCGCGGCGCGGAGGCCGCGGCCCTGGGCAAGAAGGTCTTCGAGCGGCAGGGCTGCCAGGGCTGCCACGCGATCAATGGGGTCGGCGGCGCGGTTTCCGTGGACCTGGGGGACATCGCCGACAAGCCCCTGGAGCGAATCGCCGGCTACAACTTCAAGCGCGTGCGCATCGACGGCAAGGAGCTTCCCGAGGAGTCCTGGAACATCCAGAACTGGATCTTGGGCCATTTGACCAACGACCCCGCGGAGGTCACGCCCAACGACCCCATGGCCCGCTACAACGCCGAGCCCATCGCGCCCTCGGCCATGCCCGACTTCCGGCAGGAGATCAGCCGCCGTGAGGCTGACGCGGTCACGGCCTACCTGTCGGGGCTGACCAAGGAGGAACTCATTCCTTCCCGCTGGTACGTGCCCGGGCCGCGTCCCCGCGAGCCGCGCTTCGCCGACGCCGCGGCCCACGGGCGCTACGTCTTCCGGAAGTACGGCTGCCAAGGCTGCCACGGCCTGGACGCCAAGGTCGGCCGCCGCCGCTTCAACGCCCTGGGCCCGGGCCAGAACAAGCTGGCCGACGGCGCGACTGAAGAGGCTCTCATGGCCGAGATGGAGAAGGGCCTGGAGCCCACTCTCCCGGACGTGGTTGGGACCTACACCCACGAGGAGTTGGTCAAGAAGATCGAAAACGGCGTGCCGCTCGCGGCCATGGACCTCTTCCATCCCAAGGGGCCCGTTCCCGCGATGTACATGCCGCCCTGGAAGGACAAGATCTCGAAGGCGGAGCTCGACGACCTGTCGACGTGGCTGCTCAGCATCGCCAAGAAGGACGACAGCGGCTTCTAGATGCTATGAGGCTTTCCTCAGTGCATCTGTGCCGCGTCCGAAGGATCGCGGCCTAGATGCTATGAGGAGGATTGCATGAAGCGCAGCACTCTGTGGATTGCCGCCGCGGCCCTGCTGGGCGCGGCATCCGTCGCTTTGGCGGTCAAGCCCGAGACGGCGAGCGAAAAGTCGGTGAAGAAGGAGGAGGCCGCCAAGGGCGCGATGGGCGAGAAGGAGAAGGCGCTCGCCAGTCCCTACCCGAACGACCTGGGACCCGAGGCTCTGCCCGACGAGGTCCTCAAGTCCTACCCCGCCAACGTCCAAGCCGGCTACAAGATGCTGGTCGCGCGCTGCTCCCAGTGCCACGCGTCCTCCCGCCCGCTCAACAGCCGCTTCGTCGAGCCCGACGGCGGCAGCGACGACGCCAAGCAGGAGGCGGCCCTGGCCAAGCTCAAGAAGGAGCAGCCGGACCTCTTCAAGGACGGCTCGGTCTGGCAGGTCGAGGTCAAGCTCTGGAATCGCTACGTCAAGCGCATGATGAACAAGCCCGGCTGCAGCATCTCGAAGGCCGAGGGCAAGCAGATTTGGGAGTTTCTCGAGCATGACGGCGTGCAGCGCAAGACCGGCGCCAACGCCGCCAAATGGGCCGAGCACCGCAGGAAGCTGATCGCGGAGTTCAAGGCCAAGTACTCCAAGCGCTACGAGGAGCTTGCGGCCGCCAAAGATCTCTAACGGCTCCGAGCGCGCGCGAGGGCCCGGCGGCTTGCTCCGCAGCGAGCCTTTCCGGGCCCTCGTCGTTTACGGTTTTTCACCCAGCGGTCATGCGGCGGCGGCCGCCGCGTTGGAGGAGCCGCTTCAAGCCCGCGGCTTCGTTGTCTCGCGAGTCGAGGTCGCGGCCGATTACCATCGCGTCGCGGCCCGCGCCGTCGCGGAGGGCTATCATGCCCTCCTGCGCGCCAGTCCCGAGGCGTGGGGCCGCCTCTACGGCGCCGCGTGGGCGCAGGGTCTCCTGCGGGGGGTCCGGAGCGCTTACCTGGGCTTCGGGGGCGCGCGGAGGCTGGCGGCGGAGGCTGGCCGCGCGTCGGCCGACGTCATCGTCTGCCCTCAGGCCGCGGTCGCGGCCGTCCTGGCCGAGGCGCGCCGGCGGGGAGCGCTGGGCGTTCCCGTCGTCTCGGCGCTCACGGATTTCGCCGCGCATCCCTTCTGGGCCGACCCGCCTGCCGACCTGATCCTCGCGCCGTGCGCCGAGGCTGCCGCCGAACTCGCGGCGATGGGGGTTGCGTCCGAGCGCCTGTGCGTTTGCGGTCTGCCCATCCACCCGGCCTTCGCGTCGGCTCCAGACCGCGCGGACGCGCGCCGCCGTCTCTGCCTGCCGCCCGCGGCGCCCGTCGTCTTGTTCTCAGGAGGCAGCCAGGGCTTGGGCGGGATCGACGCCGCCGCCGCGGCGCTCCTGCGCGAAAATCCCCGCGCTCACGCCTTGGCCCTCTGCGGCCGCAACGGACGCCTGCTGGGCGTTCTTTCCCGTCTGCCGGAGTCCGGCATGCGTCTGCGCGCCTTCGGCCCCCAGCCGCCGAAATTCGTCGCGGCGGCGCTTGCCGCCGCCGACATCCATCTAGGCAAGGCGGGGGGCCTCAGCGCGGCCGAGAGCCTCGCCCTCGGCGTGCCCATGATTTTGCCGCGTCCCTTCGCGGGCCAGGAGCGGGTCAACGCCCGCCGCCTCATCGCCTGGGGCGCCGCCGCGGACGGCGGAACTCCGCGGGAGGCGGGCCGCTGCGCGGCGCGCCTTTTGGGCGACCGCCGAGCGCTGGCCCGCTTGTCCGCCGCCGCGCGGGCCGCGGGGCGCCCGTCCGCCGCGGCGGCGGCGGCCGACGAGATCGCGGCGCTCATCGGGTTTGACTCGATTCTGGCGCAGAAGTAGAATGACCAGGATATGGCGCCCGCGCCCCAAAACGACGCTCGCCGGGCGGCCCTCGTCAAGGGAGCTTCGAGGGCCAAGATCAAGGCGTTGGTCAATCTCTCCGCCTGCACCGGCTGCGAGGTCTGCATCGCGGTCTGTCCCGTGCCCTCCTGCATCGAGAAGTTCGGTGAGGATCCCGCGAGCTTCGGCGTCTACGTCAACTACGACATCTGCATCGGCTGCATGCTCTGCGTCAAGGACTGCCCGTGGGATACTATCCGCATGGTTCCGACCCCAAGCGTGGCCGGACACCAAACGAGCTTGGACTCACAGCCCAATAAAGAGCATCCCGTGTTCGCTCGGCCCGAGCTCGTGCCCGAGGAAATCCGTGGCTTCGTGGAGAAACCGCCCTTTTCGGACCCCGCCGCAGCCCCGCTCTTCCAAAAGCAGAACCCCCAAGTCCCCAACATAATGGGCCCGAAGTAGGCCATTTCGCGCGACGTTTACCCAGCTGCGATTTCTCCTCGAAGTCGGCCGCCATTCTCCTCCAAGGCGGCCCCCAATCTCCTGCAAGCCGGCCACCGTTCTCCTGCGAGTCGGCCACCCCTGCCTGACGGGGTAGGCCGCTTGCCACAGGACGGCGCCGAAGGGTTCGCCGCCACGCGCGGGCAACACGCTTCCATGCAGCCGCGTGAACCTGGACCTGAAGGCGCAGCGTGTGAACGTGTCGGCGGAGCACCCGCAGGACGCGGCGTGGACGTGCCCGCAGCGCGCAGCGAAGCGGACGCTCTACGACCACGCCGAATGCGTCAGCCGACCACCCAAAGCGACCCGCTCGTAATCA
>JACQPJ010000011.1 GCA_016207605.1 Elusimicrobiota bacterium | reverse complement strand
TGGACGCGGCGGCGAGCAAGGCGCATTTGTGGCTGAAGCTGACGCTGCCCGGGTCGACGACGAGCAACGCGCAGAAGTCGCTGACGGTGGTGGTGACGGCGGGAGCTCCGGCGTCGTGATGAGATCGGGATCCTGCGAGGAGGAGTATGAAACATAGCGCCGGAGGAAGGCGGCGGACGGCCCTGGGCCTGCTTTTAGGGCCGGCGCTGGCCGTGACGGGCCCCCCAGGGGCGCGAGCGGACATCGGCCTGGAGGCGCGCTTCGGCGAGGTGGTGCTGGAGGGCGCGCAGGCCGGCAGGACGTACAGCCTGCGCGAGCAGGCGAAAGTTCCCTTCGGGATCAAGAACGCCGGCGACGCGGAGACCGAGGTCGTGGTCGAGTTCGAACGGCCGCGGCGCGTGATCCTGTCGCCGAATTACGAGCTGATTCCAGACCCGTCCTGGATGAAGGCCGTGCCGGAACGGCTGCGCATTCCTCCCAAGGGGGTCGGCTTCTTCGACCTGCTGCTGTCGGTGCCCGACGATCCCGCGCTCAAGGGCCGGCATTTCCAGGCGACGGTCAAGGCGCGCCAGGTCGGGGGGCTCTTCGCCGCGGCCATCGAGAACAAGGTCCGCTTTTCGGTGGGCCCGGGTCCGGAGACCCTGCAGGCGGAAAAGAAAAGGAAGGCGATGCAGCAGCTCGACTTCGACGTCAGCCCGCACGCGCCGCTGTACTTGGTGGACGTTCCGATCGGCCGGGAATGGGATTCGCGCAAGGAGGCGCGCAAGTCGGTGCGCGTGGCCAACTACGCCAAGGACCCCCTGACCGTGGTCCTGTCCGCCGCGCCTTGGGGAGAGGGAACGCCGATGCCCGACGGCTTCGAGCCGATCCCGGATCCCTCGTGGGTCGCGGTCAAGCCCTCGACCGTGACGGCCGGAGCCGACGAGATCGCGCAGGCAAGCCTCGTGGTGCGGGTGCCGGACAAGCCCGAGCACCGCGGCCGCCGCTGGGGCGTGGTCGTCAAGACCGGCCTGCTCACGGGCTTCTGGCTGGACGCGCCCGTGCGGGTTCTTTTGGAGACCAAACCGTGACGATAGGACGGGAACGCAGAGGAGGCGATGGATCCTAGCCGCCCGAGGCTGAGGGGCCTGACGGCCGCCGCGTTGCTCGCGGCGGCGGGATGGCTATTGTCCGCCGCGGTCCCGCTTGGGACCGCGCATGCCGCCGTGTCCGACTCCCTGACGCTGACCTTCACTCCGCAGGACATCTGGCCTCCCGCGCCCGTGAGCGACCTGACCGCCGCGGCGGGCGCGGAAGGGCAGATGCTCCTGCAGTGGACGGCGCCGGACTCCAACAACAACGCGCTGACCTCTCAGACCGCGGCGTCGAGCTATTCGATCCGCGTGGCGACCTTCTCCGTCTCCTCCGTGGGCGGCAGCACGACCACTTGGTGGGCTCTGGCTTCGGACGTCTCGGCCCTGCCCTCGCCCGCGGTCTCGGCCGCCCCGCCGACGCCGCTGACGCCCGGCACCACGCAGACGCTGCTTCTCAGCCAGCTCTGGCCAGGGGCGACCTACTACGCGATGATGATCAGCTACGACGCGGTCGGCCTGGTCTCCGATTCGGACGTCCCCTCCCGCACTCCGAACGGCCAGGCGCGCGCGCTGATCTACGACGCGGTTCCTCCCGCCCCGCTGGGCCTGAGCGTCACCACGACGAGCCTCTCCTCGGTCTCGGTCGCGTGGAGCTCCGTGACGGCCTTCGATCTCCGGCTCTACCGCGTCTACGTGGACTCCACGCCGCCCTACGACTTCACGCGCGGCTTCACCGTGGAGGTCTCCTCGGGCTCGACCTCCACGTCGGTGTTCGACCTGGACGGGGACACCTACTCCTTCCGGGTCGCGGCCGTGGATCGGGGCTCTCCCTCCTACGAGGGAGTCGCCTTGGAAAGCGCCTTCGCCTCCACCGTGACCCTGTTCGTGGCCGGCATCCCGCGCCTGCCGCAGGCCCCCTACGGCGTGAGCCTGACCACCACGGCGACCAGCGCCACGCTGGGCTGGCTGCCGGCGGTCCGCTACGCCGACGGCACGGCCTTCACCAACGCCTCGGCCCCGACGGCGCGCGAGCTCAACGGCTACGCGGTCTACCGGGCGACCTCCCCCATCCTGGGGACGTGGACCGAGCTGACGACGGTCTCGACGGCGACGCTGGCCTACACCGACGCGGCGTCCGCGCCGCAGTACTATTACTACGTCAGCGCCCGCAACAAGTCCGGAGCCTCCGCGCGTTCCAGCATGCGCTCCGCGGCCTCCGGCGACATCTACATCGTCACGCCCGACGACCAGAGCTACTTCTACGTCCCCGCCGCCTACGCCGGCCCCCTGATCGGCGTCGGCGTGGACCCCGCCAGCGCCTACTCGATCGCCGCGTCCAGCCGGCCGCAGGACCTGGGCGGCCGGATCGTCAAGTCCGTGACCTTCTCCCCCTTCCAGGGCGGGACGACGGCCGACGACCGCTTCGCCTTGGCCGGCCTGGGCTTGGTGCGCCTGCGCTACGCCCTCTCCGGATCGAGCGTGACGCCCTCGGCCCTGGGCGCGGCGGCCGTCTCCCCCGTGCCCCAGAACATGAGCGTGTACTGGTACAACGGGGCCAACTGGCTCCAGCTCTACGGCCAGCTCGACGCGGCGACCCAGTCCGTCGCGATCCAGACCAAGTACTTCGGCGAGTACCAGCTGCGCACCGTGGAGCGGACCGGCGGCTTCTTCTTCAACCCCGCCGGCCTCTCCAACCGCTTCGTGACGCCCAACGGGGACGGCAAGAACGACACGGTCGTCTTCACCTTCGACAACCCTCGGGACTCCGCGGTCAGCATCAGCCTCTACGACCTGCGCGGCCGCCTGGTGGTCTCCGGCCTGCCCGGCGGGCCGGTCTCCAACAGCCAGCAGTGGGACGGCCGCTCGGGCGGCCACGTCGTGCCCGGCGGGGTCTACATCTACCAGATCAAGGCCGAGGGGCAGACCTTCACCGGCACGATCGTGGTCGTCCGCTGATCCGCCCCGCTTCGCCGGCCTGAAACAACTTCTTCGCATCGTTCCCCTACACTGGGGGCGATGCTGGGCTTAGCCCGTCTGCGCGCCCTTGCCCTGGTTTTTGCGGCCTGCGCCGAGGCCGCGCTGCCCTCGCGTCCCCAGGGCTTCTCCTTCACGAGCGCCAGCGGCCGCTTCGTGACTCCCACCACGCCCGTCACTTTTTCCTTCAGCAACCCCCGCGACTCCTCCGGTTCCATCCGCATCTACGACCTGCGCGGGCGGGAGGTCACGACGCTGGACATCGTTTCAGGCAACACCTCCAAGCAGTGGAACGGCCGGGCCGGCGGCGCGCTGGTGACGATGGGCGTCTACATCTACGTGATCTCGGTCGAGGACGTCGTCTACAGCGGCACCGTGGTGGTCCTGCGATGAGGCGGCTCCTCCTTCTCGTCCTGGCGGCGGCGGTCCCCGCCCGCGCGGCGTTCGAGGATCTGGGCGCGGGCGCGCGCGCGCCGGGCATGGGCGACGCCTTCGCGGCCCTGGCCGACGACGTCTACGCCCTGCATTACAATCCCGCCGGACTGGCCCAGTTGGACCGGCCGCAGCTCGGCGCGGCCTACTCGCGGCTCTACACCGGCCTGTCCGACGGCTCCGACTTGGGAACCTCCCAGCTTTTCTACGCGCGTCCGCTCTCCGGCGGCCGCCGCGGCACGCTCGGATTCGGCTGGGATCGCTTCGCGCTCTCCGGCCTCTACCAGGAACAGACCCTCGCCGTCGGCTACGGCGTCAAGGCGTACGAGCGCGAGTCCGGGGGACGCCTGCTGGCGGGCTTGACCGCCAAATACCTCAATCACTCCTTCTCGCCGGGCCCCGAGGCCGCCAACGCCCTCAACAACCTGCAGGCGGGCCAGGGCGCCGATCCGGTCTTGACCGGGTCGACCAGCAAGAGCGTCCCGGACGTGGACTTCGGCCTGCTCTACCGCTTTCCCCGCCGCTTCCAAATGGGCCTGGCGGTCCAGCACCTGACCCAGCCCAACGTGGCCTTCTCGGGCTCCGATACGCTGGGCCGGGCGATCAACCTGGGCGCGGCCTACAAGTCCATCTGGCTCAGCCTGGTCGGCGAGCTGCGCACGGGCGCCGCCGCGGACGGCTCCAGCAGCCGGCAGGCGATCCTGGCCGCGGAGCGCTACTTCCCCACTTTGGAGTACGGGATGTTCGGCCTGCGCGGCTCCATCGGCGCCGGCAGCGGCGGCTGGCAGCAGATGACCCTGGGCGGCTCCTACCGCATCAACAAGATCCAGACGGACTACGCCTACCTGCTGCCGGTCGGCCAAGTGGGCGGGCAGTCCGGCTCGCACCGTCTCGCGCTCACCTTCCACTTCGGCGCGCCGACGGCCGACGAGCAGATCGGACGCGACCTGCTGGAGCAGGCCCGCCGCCTGCGCGAGCGCGGCCCGGACTACGGCTACGAGTACGGCCAGGAGCTCAGGCCCCAGGATCTCAACGACCCGCGCCTCAAGGAGGTGCGCGAGCTCATCGAGCAGGGCAAGCACCGCCCGGCCCGCGAGGCGCTGACCCGGCTGGGGGAGCGCGAGCCGCTCAGCCAGCCCCTTCTGCGCCTGGGCAACCGACTCGGGCTCGTCGCCTACTACTACCCCGAACTGCCCGCGCCGCAGACCAAGTTCGACAAGACCCTGGCCGCGGCCCTGCGCCGGTTCTTCCATGGGGAGGACCGGCTCGGGGTCCTCCAGGCGTCCTACGCCTACAGCCTCGCTCCCGACGCGCGCCTGGGCCGCCTGCTCGAGGACATCGAGAAAGCCGTCGGCGTCAAGGCCGAGCGCGTGGCGCCCGACTCGACGCGCGGGTTCCTGGACCAGATGCTCGACCGCGCGGAGTACGCCCACACCCGCGGCGACGCCGGGCAGGTCGAGCAGATTCTGGGCGACGTCCTCACGCTGGAGCCGGACAACGCGACCGCGCTCGAGCGCCTGGGCTCCCTGCGCTACCTGAACGGGCGCTACACGGACGCCGTCGCCGCCTGGGAGAAGGCGCTGACGGTCGAAACCCGCGAGCGGGAGCTGGAGTCCCTGCGCGGGTACCTCAAGCTCGCCAAGGAGAAGGCCGAGGGCAAGGGCCCGGAGGGCACGGCGCCGCCCGCGCTGGCTCCCGCGCCGACTCCCACGCAGGGGAGCGCGCCGGCCGCCAAGCCGGCCTCGGCCCCGGCGCCCGCCGCGGCTCCCGCCCGCCGCGGGGACCCGCGCGACATCCAATCCTTCTACGAAAAAGGCGTGGAGCACTACGCCCGCGGCGAGTACCTGCAGGCCAGCGCCATGTTCCTGCTGATCCTGCAGATCGACCCGCAGAACGAGCAGGCCCGCAAGGCGCTCGACCGCATCGGACGGCGCGGCGCCAAGCCGTGAGTATCCGCCTCAAGCTGGCCGTCGTGCTGTCCCTGGCGATGGCGGCGGCGACGGCGGCGGCGGTGTCCGTCTGCCTGGTGGTCCAGGGCCGCTCCCTGCGCGCCGCGCAGGAGGAGAAGGTCCGCGTCCTGATCGGCAGCGTGCAGGCCATGGCGGGAGAGGCCCAGCTCGCGCGCGACCCGCTGATGCTGCTCGACTACCTCTCCTTTCTGGGCCGCGTCCGACCCGAGGTCCTGGGCGCCCGGGCTCGCTTTCGCGGGCGCTGGCGGGAGGCGCCGGGGTTTCGTCCCCCGCCGCGGGACGACGCGGTGCGCGTGGAGGCGGTGGAGGTTCCCGCCCTCCGGGAGTTCCCCGCGGTCGGGGCCGAGCTGCGCTTCTCGCGCTACCGGCTGGACGCGCACCTGCGGGCCTCGCGCCTCCTGCTGACCCGCAAGCTGCTCAAGGGAGCCTCGGCCCTCCTGCTGGGCGCCTTGCTCGCCAGCGCCCTGCTGGGCTGGACCTTGACCTCGCGCCTGGTCGCCATCGAGCGCGCCCTGGACGCGATCGGCGCCGGCCGGCTGGATCAGGGGGTGCCGGAGCGCGGCGCCGACGAGGTCGCCAGCCTGGCCCGCGGGATCAACGCCATGGTCGGCCGCCTGCGCGAGCTCGACGAGATGAAGCGGGCCTTCGTGGCCTCGGTCACGCACGAGCTCAAGGCGCCGCTGTTCGCCATCGAGAGCTACGCGCGCCTGCTGCTCAAGGACGCCAAGGGGCTGGAGGCCGAGGAGCGCCGGCACGTCGAGCGCATCGGAGAGAACGCCGCCCGCCTGGCCCACTTCGTGACCAGCCTCCTCGATCTGGCGCGCATCGAGCGCGGCAAGCTGGACTACAAGCCGCGCCCGGCCGACTTGGGGCGCTTGGTGGAGGACGCCGTCTTGTTCCTGCGCGCGCGCGCCGCCGAGGAGGGCCAGTCCCTGACGGTGTCCGTGGAGCCAGGTCTGCCGCCCTTCCCGGTCGATGCCGACCTCATCGGGCAGGTCATCACGAACCTGGTCTCCAACGCGATCAAGTTCACGCCGCGGGGAGGCAGCATCCGGGTGACCCTGGCCCGGCGGGACGGCGGCGCGGAATGCGCGGTGGAGGACACCGGCGTCGGAGTCCCTGCCGACGCGCTGGGGCGCCTGTTCCAGCCCTTCGAGCGCGTCAAGAACGCCCTCAAGGCTCCGGGCACGGGCCTGGGCCTGGCCATCGCCAAGTCCATCGTCGAGATCCACGGCGGCCGCATCGGCGTCTCGTCCCAGCCGGGCCGCGGCTCCCGATTTTATTTTCGCCTGCCCGCCGCGGCATAACATTTCCTTAATGAAAAGCCGGAGAGAATCGTCTATTCTGTAGGGCCTGTCAAACGATAATATGACCATTTTGGACGGACGATTTTGGAGCGAGCCAAGGAGCGAGGAGCGAGCATACCC
>JACQPJ010000010.1 GCA_016207605.1 Elusimicrobiota bacterium | reverse complement strand
CTCGGGCGCGGTGGACACGACCAAGCTGAAGGCGGACGCGGTGGCCGGCTTCGCGATCTTGAACGGGGCGGTGACGGACGCGAAGGTGGCGAGCGGCATCGGCGCCGCCAAGCTCGCTGACGGCTCGGTGGACAACAGCGAGTTCCAGTACTTGAACGGGGTGACCTCGGCCATACAAACCCAGCTCGACGGCAAGCAGGCGACGGTGACCGGGGCCGCCACGACGATCACTGGCTCCAACCTGAGCGGGAGCATGGCCCTGGTGAGCGACGGCTCGGGCAAGGTGGCGGCGCACGGGACCGTGAGCGACGCGGAGCTTGGCTACCTGGACGGCGTGACCTCGGCCGTGCAGGCGCAGTTGGACGGCAAGCTGAGCGGCGCGGCGGGCGCGGTGGACACGTCGAAGATCGGCTCTGGGGCGGTGGACACGACGAAGCTGAAGACGGACGCGGTGGCCGGCTTCGCGATCTTGAACGGGGCGGTGACGGACGCCAAGATCGTGGACGTGGCCGCGGCGAAAGTGACGGCTGGTACGTTCGCGAGCGGAGTGATCCTGCCCGCGGCGCAGGTGCAGGCAGGGGCGCTGGGGGGCAGCGTGATCGCGTCGTCGATCGCGGTGAACTCGGTGCATGGGGCGGCGCTGCAGGACGGGGCGGTGAGCAACGCGAAGATACTGGACGGGACGATCGTCTTCGCGGACATGGGGGCCAATGGGTGCGGGCCAGGGCAGCTCATGCGCAGGAACGCGGCTAACACCGCATGGGAGTGCGGCATCACGGTGAACCTGGGCCCGAGCGTGGCGGATAACGATGCCACGGCAGCGGCGAGCATCTTCATCAACGATCAAGGGGGAGGCGCGCTGCTGCGGCTGCAACAGGACTCGACGGATCGGTTCGTGGTGGACAACTCGGGCAACCTGACGACGGCGTCGATCGGAGCCGCGGCGTTGCAGTCCGGGGCCGTGCAGACGGCCAAGCTGGCGACGGACGCGGTGGCGAGCGGGGCGATCCTGAACGGGGCGGTGACGGACGCGAAGGTGGCGAGCGGCATCGGCGCCGCCAAGCTCGCTGACGGCTCGGTGGACAACAGCGAGTTCCAGTACTTGAACGGG